>JAGNRZ010000177.1 GCA_017988335.1 Ferruginibacter sp. | reverse complement strand
TAATTATGATGGGCAGGGTGGAGAGTGGACAGAACTCTACAATCCAACTGGGTCTGCAGTGGATATTGGTAAATGGATATTAACAGATGGTGAGGAAATTATTTCCTTTCCAATGGGTACAACTATACCTGCAGGTGGTTTCTTTTTAATTTACAACAGCAATTTTTTTGCTTGCAATACTTGTAATTGGGATGCAACAATCAATAGTATTCTTACATCGGCCAATTCACTAAATCTTGCTACTTGTGGCTGTACCAATCAAACGGCAAGTAGTGGTTATGCAGTAACTTGGGATAATGGTCTTGGATCTACAAACCAAGATAGAGTTATACTTTTTAAACCTGATGGTACAATTGCAGATGCTGTTTATTATGGCTCTGGCGAAAGATATGCACCCGCCGCAAGTCCTATTTTAGAAAGTGTATATGCTCCTGGTGGTGCTTTAACAGTAATAGGTGCTAACACCTATGATGGTTCAATCAATTTTGATGTTCCTGCATTAACTAACCCAGTTTGGAAATATATAGGGCCTGTAAATGTAGGTTGTACCTCGTCATTTGGAAGAACAACAGATGGTGGCTCTACTTGGTTTACCGATTATTTCCCTTCCCCTTTGCAAACTAATGTTATTACCGACTATACTTTTTCCGTAAACGGAACACCGATTACTGGTACCAATTTAGGTGGCACATTGGTTATTAATACCTGTACCCCTACTACATATTTGTTTAGCGTAGATGTACCAGGATACAATAAAGTGTATAGAGATTTTGATGGCGATGATGGTGATGCAATTGATAATACCACAACGTTGCCAGCTTTTCCAAATGCAGAAGGAGGCTCACCAAGAGGAGGTAGTACCATTAATGCAACTGGTGGTGTTTCATTAACCAATCAAGCTTGGGCAACTGCTGCTATTGCAAGTGGGGTAACTACATTAACATATACATCTCCAACGGTAAGCTCCTCAACTTTATTTACTTTACGTATAAAAGAAAATACACAAGGTCCAATTGACAACCCTAACGAATCTGGTTTTAATGGCAGCACTATCTCAGGAAATGGACAAGCAGCAGAATGTTATATTGAGCAAAAAGTACAAATTAATTTTATTACTGCAATAACTGCAGCATCTTTTACTTGTGTAAATGGATTAGCTACTGTAACTACAACACCAGCTAGTGGTACAGGCACATTGTTATACGAATTAATGAATGGGGCTACTGTATTAGAAAGCAATACAACTGGTAAGTTCTTTATTCCAACAGGCTCACCTGCTACAGGTATAAGGGTAACGCAATCGGGTACTGGTTGTGGGGGTACTATTACAGCCACTGGAAGTATTTGTACGGCTCCGCCACTTTGCCCTAATCCTTATGGCGAAAAAATAAATGGTGGTACTACTACAATAACCGCTTGCCCTACTGATAATATTACACTAAGTGTTTGCTCTGCAAGCCGCAATTTACCAATAGGTGGCAAAATTGAATGGTATAATAGTACTACTAGTTCATTTAACCCATATAATAATGAAGGTACTTTAATAGGCGAAAGTGCTATTACGTCTACAACAAGTACGCCTACATGTAGCTACAGCTGTCCAGACCTTAGCCCAGGCGATATAGCATTTATAGATATACAAACAGATGACGATGATAGAATTTCTTTTATTGTGCTAAACCCTATTGCACCAAATGCAGTTTTTTATTTTACAGATAATGGATGGACAGGTACTGCTTTTTCTACTTTTAGTGAAGGTGCTGGTACTTATACTGCTCCTGTTGGCGGACTTGCTCCAGGCACAATTGTTACAATCAATATAACTTCTCCATCGGCCACAACTGGTACTTTTACTTCAGGTATTTCGGGAGGTGGATCAAATTTTACAGGTGCAATGGCTTTGGCGGTTGCAGGTGATCAATGTTTTGCATTTTGTGGTACACCAGCCAGTCCAAATTTTATAGCAGGCATTCACACACGTGGAGCTGCATGGGACGCTGGTGCTACAAGCTCAAATCATTCTGCATTACCATCTTCATTAAGCCCTTCTTTTGGAGTAGCTATTGGTAGTGATGATAATGGTATAATTAATTGTGCAACAGTGTCATTAACTGGTACAGTAAATACAATTGCATCATCTATAAACACTAATACAAACTGGACAACAAGCAATACAAGACAAGCAACACCACCTGCATGTTCCTTTGTGGTAACTTTTACCGCCGTTGCAGATTTAGTTTATTCCATACCAGAATCTTTTTGTAATCAAACAACTTATATTAAAGGTATAGTAAAAACAATAAGCTCAAGTTGTTCAACATCAGATGCTACAACCCCAACCTTCCAAGTAAATGTAACTTGCCCCACAGCATCAATTACTGGACAATCGGCAGTTTGTGGGGGCTCTGCCACTACAATACCAGTAACGCTAACTAATACGGGTAGTTGTACAGAAGCCACAGTTAACTTTTCAATAAATGGTATACCACAAACACCACAGGGGCCTTTAACTATAACTGGTGGCAGCGTAAATTTAACAGGCATAACTACACCAGGTATTGTTACAATTAATTCTGTAACATTAAGTAATGGTTGTGGTGCTGGTACATGTATGGTTAAAGTAAGCGGTGAGCATACCGTATCAAACCGTAATAATCCTGCTGCCCCAACTGCAACCCCACAAAATGCTTGTATTGGCGATGTTGTTCAAATTGCAGCAAGCGGTTCAGAGGTTATAAATTGGTATAGCGATGCAGCTGGCACTACTTTTATAGGTGCCGGTACTCCTTTTTATTATACTGCTGCTGGATCACCAGGTACCGAAACTCTTTATTTGCGTACTATAGACCCTGATAATGGTTGCCAAAGTGCAATATCTTCTGTAGTAATTACCAAAGTAACTCCTCCTACAATTCAATTAAATGGTGTTAGTTGTAGAACTGGCAATCTTAGTTTAGGCGTTGTAGATGGCACTAGCACATTTACACTTGTTTCTAAAAATGCAGCTACAGGAGATCCTGTGGGTACAAACAATACTACTGGTTTATTTAATTTAATAGGCAATTCAACTGCTACATTTAGAGTAATGAATACAGCTGGCTGTATTGATATAATTGATTTAAATTTTGTTACACTTTGTGGATGGGTCCTCTCTTTAGATATTACTAATTTTAATGTTGAAAAAAGAAATGCTGGAAATTTGATTAATTGGAAAACCACTGGAGAAGAATCGGTAATAAGGTATAGTGTTGAAACCTCAATAGATAGAATTAATTTTGTATCTATACATGAAATAGCAAGTAAAAATACTTTATTAAGCACCTATAGTTTTATTGATAATAGAAGTATTAATGCTAAAAAAGTTTACTATAGAATAAAAGCTATTAACAAAGATGGCTCAGTTAAATATAGCGAAGTTAAGTTTGTTCTAAATGATTTAGATTTTACGTTGACAGTGGCACCTAACCCTACACAAAACAACTTATCTATTCACTTAACAGGCGATGATAGTAAACAAATAAAAATAAGTAATAGTGCTGGTGCAACACTTGTTAACCAAAACATAGGTCGCTCTACAAATATTGATTTTGATATAAGTAAATGGAATGCTGGAGTTTATTATATTGAAGTAACTTGTTTAACAACAAAAGAAAAAATAAGTAAAAAAATAATAAAAGCCGCACATTAATATTTTTAATACTATTATTAAATGGAGTTACTAAAAAAAGTAACTCCATTTATTTTTTATAGCAATTTTCTGTCATTCATTCACTACTAATTATTATACCATTTAGATTTTAAAAATGCCCTGTCATTTCGACCGCAGGGAGAAATCTAATCATAGTCTAGGAGATAGATTTTCCTCTTTCGAAATGATAAAAAATTAGGTAATTTAATCTAAATGGCATCAAATGGAATATTTTTATTAAAAACTCTTCCATTGTACCTTTGCGGCATGTCAGCATTAAAAAACATACGAACATTAAGTTTACCAGAGTTAAAGGAATATTTTGAATCGATAGGCGATAAAAAGTTTAGAGCTATACAAACTTACGAATGGATTTGGAAACAAAATGCAAGAGGTTTTGATGAAATGAGTAACTTAAGCAAAGAGTTGCGTCAAAAATTGGCGGAAAATTTTAGTTTACCTGCTGTACAAACCGACACCACACAAATAAGTAGCGATGGTACGTTGAAAAGTAGATTTGTTACTTATGATGGTCATTTTATTGAAGGTGTTTTAATACCTACCGAAAAAAGAAATACCGCTTGTGTGTCGTCGCAAATTGGTTGCAGCCTCACTTGCTCATTTTGTGCAACTGGTAAAATGGATAGAAAACGTAATTTAAATTTTGATGAAATTTATGACCAGGTTGCGATACTTAATGAGCAAAGCGAAAAAACCTACAACAAAAAATTAACCAATATAGTTTTTATGGGCATGGGTGAGCCATTGCTTAATTATGCTAATGTGCTACAAGCCATTGAAAAAATTACCGACCCTAAAGGGCTTGCTATGAGTCCAAAACGAATAACAGTATCTACTGCAGGTGTTGCAAAAATGATTAAAAAATTAGGTGACGATAATGTGAGATTTAATTTAGCCTTATCGTTACATGCTGCTAGCGATGCTAAAAGAGATAGTATAATGCCTATTAACGAAAGTAATAATATTGATGTATTGATAGAAGCACTCAACTACTTTTACGATAAAACTAAAAACGATATTACACTTGAATACATTTTATTAAAAGATGTAAACGATACGTTGGAAGATGCTGCAGATTTGGTAAAGGTTTACCGCAAAGTACCTACCCATTTAATTAATGTAATTGAGTACAACCCCATTGAAGATGCTTTATTTACCAAACCGGATGAAGATGCCACCCAACAATTTACTGACTACTTAGTAAAACATAAGGTAAATGTAAGAGTACGCCGTAGCCGTGGCAAAGATATTGATGCTGCTTGTGGGCAGTTAGCTAATAAATAATATGGAACGCTGATTTTTAAGATGGTTATGATTTGAATGATTTTTTATAACAAATCTCTTAGCCATTCCTGTGTTCCGTTGCAATTTTATTTGTGATCATTTGTACTATTTGCGGCTAAAATAATTCGTTTTTCTATTTTGCTAAATTTTCGCCGTCCCCTCTTTTCGGCACTTTTTTCTGTGTTTCCGTGGCAATTTTTTTTTGAGGAAAAAAACGGCATTAACAAAATTTTAAGTACTCTCATTAAACCCTGTAGCCCATTCATCGTCTATTACTTAAACAACAATAAAAATAATAGACATGAAAAGATTACTTGTATTAACCCTAGCATTATCTAGCTTAGTATTTTCTGCTAATGCACAGCATAAAAGAGAGCATAAAATGGCTGGCAAAAAGCAGCACCATACACAAAT
>JAGNRZ010000176.1 GCA_017988335.1 Ferruginibacter sp. | reverse complement strand
TTTGGGATCAAGCCCGTCAATATCAAAACTAATAAACACATTTTGTGGCAAATGGCTCACCATTTCATCTAGAATAAACTTCCATTGTTGCCCTTCGTATTGGCGTTCTTTTATGTCTTTATCAAAATAGGTAACTACTCTAAAATTGCTGTTACTAATGTAATTATATTCTTCTTCGCAATAATCTCTTATACCTACTTGTACTAGCTTTTTAATTTGAGGTATCTCTTCTAACGCATTGTACATCACTGATGCATGAGAATATTTAAAACCCTCATATGCTACTCTTAAATCGCAATGAGCATCAATTTGAAGGATACCGAAGTCACCATGCTTTTCAGCCATGGCTTTAAAAAAGCCAAGTGGTGTGCTGTGGTCGCCACCCAATAATGCTACCAATTTACCTTGGTTAAGCAAATCGCTAGTTTGCTCATACACCCAATTATTTAAAAATACACTACCCTCATTAATTTCTTTAAGGGTTTTGCACATAAACTTATTATCGGCTACCACATCTCCATCTGCAATATATTTTATGTAAAGCTCAGCCTCTTTGCGTAAGTAGTCGCTTTTCATCAACACTTTTTTATCTACAGGCTTCATGTAGTAACCTTTTTTCCATCCGTCTTGCACATCGGGATCAAATAAATCTACTTGTAAACTTGCATTAAACACATGCTCTGGAGCTCTTGCTGTACCTGCATTGTAACTAACTGTTACTTCCCATGGAATGGGTAATATTACTAATTGAGCATCTGCTTCTTCAAAGGGTAATCCAAAAATATTGTTATTAGGATTGCCTACGGAGTTGGGATCAAAGTTTGATAAATCTGTCATTATTAAGTTGTGTTAATTTGCTTTTGCCCATTTATGCCACGGCAAAAACGGTGCAAAGATAAGAGACTGTTCTACAAAGGAAATGTTAAGCAAAAATAAATTTCCCACATGAAAACTCACTAAGCCTATTAATAACCACTTATCGTACTTTTTTGTAAAAAAGCCTACAATACAAGCTGCCTCAAATAAAGCTGCTAACCTATAAAGCCATTGTGCAATACTAGGATTTTCAATAAAATAGCTAGAGATTTTAAACCAAAATCCTTTTTGTACAAACACAAAACTTTGGGCATTGTCTTGCATTAAAATATTACTCATATTTTCGGCAAAGCCAAAGCCGCCATAAAGCATTTTTGAAACTCCGGCCACTACATATAAAAAGCAAACCCAATATCTTACTGCATTCCAAAGCATGTTAAATTTATTGGTGGCAAATGCTAAAAAAGCCACAGGCGTAATTAGAAAGCCTATTTGTGCATATTGCTTGCCTGCTGTACCGCAAAAAAATATGTACAACAGCCACACCCCTGCAATGGGCAGTATAGGCAAATATTTTTTTTGTGGAAAGATGATAACCAACATACAACTTGCTATCAGTACCACATCAAATAAAACGGCTGCCCATTTTTGTTGTACAAAAAACTGATAAATGCCACTTGCCATTACGACCCAAAAAGTATTATCGCTGCCAGGGTATTGCAAAGCTGGTTGCTGTAGCTGATGCACCAAACTATGGGTACAAAAAAAATACACCAATATAATTAACAGCCATGCAAATATGCACCTTGCCATTAAAGCCCTAGGATAATATGTTGCACTAGTACTCAATTTATTTTTATTGAAAAAACAACAGAATCAGTTGGCAGTTTTGCATAAGGATATATAGTGCTAACACTACTTTTTACAATACTTACACTATCATTACTAATATGCGATACTTGCTTAAAATAACTACCCCACCACTGCGGATATTGCTGTAATGCAAAGCTATCATTACACAACATTTTGAATAAATATTGTTTTAAAGCTGGATTGCTAAATCTATTATTGATATTGATAAATGTACCATCACCTTTAATTTTTAGACTTATATATGGGCTAATATAATTTAATAATAACTCTTGCTCTCTACAGCTTAATTGCTGATGATTGTAATACCCTTGCGATGTTTTGATAAGTATTACATCTATACTTTTTTGTTTAGGATGTTTTTGGCCATACATATAGTACAAAAAAAAGGGCATATTTTGAATGCCTTTGTACATAAAAAAAGCTTGCCCTATGGCAAATAATATTACTATCCAAAATAGTAATCGCCACTCTTTATATAATTGTTTTATAAACAGATGCTTAGTATTTTACTGTAAAATTCAATAATTTAAATAACCTAAACAAATAAAGGCTAAAAACTTGTTTTGTAGTAACTTTGCACAACAACAATTATGAAAAAGACTCACATAATAATGCTAGTAGCCATTGCGGCAGCCATTGTAGCATTAATAACATTTTCGGCAGGCGATTTTTCTACTTATGATACCATTTCATCTGCTAAGCAAAAACAAGGGAAATTTGTGCATTTGATTGCTAAGTTAGACAAATCGAAGCCCATTGAATTTGACCCAATTGGCAACCCAAACTATGTGGCATTTTATGCTATTGATAGCCTTGGCGGGCAAACAAAAGTAGTTTTTCATAACAGCAAACCTACCGATTTAGAAAAAAGCGAAAGATTAGTATTAAAAGGTAAAATGCAGGCCGATCACTTTGAGTGTAAAGACATTTTATTAAAATGTCCTAGCAAATACAAAGACGATAAAAAACAATTAGAAAAAACATTGGCTCCCAACTCATAAAACACACAAATGGAATTTGTAGGCGAACACTTATTTATTGGCAAACTAGGTCATTTTTTTGTACTACTAGCTTTTGTTGCTTCTATCATTTCTACTATAAGTTATTTTACTGCGGCTAAAAAAACTGATTTGTTAGAAAAAACAAGTTGGTTAAAGTTTAGCCGCCTTGCATTTATTGCACAACTGTTTTCATTAATAGCTGTATTTGTAATTATTTACACCATTTGTGCCAATCATTATTTTGAGTACATGTATGCTTATAAGCATGCCAGTAAAGAGCTTGAGCCTAAATATTTATTAGCCTGTATTTGGGAAGGGCAAGAAGGTAGCTTTTTATTATGGACACTTTGGCACTCAATTTTAGGCATTATTTTAATGTTTAAAGCAAAAGAATGGGAAGCCCCTATGATGACGGTTATAAGCTTTGCACAATTTTGGATGCTGTTGATGATGTTGGGCATTTATGTATTTGATACAAGAATTGGAAGCAGTTTATTTACCCTTACTCGTAACGAAATTAATGGCCCCATATTTAGCCAACCCAATTATTTAAGTTTAATAAAAGATGGTGTAGGCTTAAATGTATTATTACGTAATTATTGGATGGTAATACATCCGCCAATTTTATTTTTAGGTTTTGCTACTACCATAATTCCTTTTGCGTATGCTTATGCAGGCTTACAAACAAAACGCTTTGGCGATTGGGTAAAACCAGCATTGCCTTGGGCTTTGGTAAGTGCTTGTATTTTAGGTGTAGGTATAATGATGGGTGGTAAATGGGCTTACGAAAGTTTATCGTTTGGTGGCTATTGGGCTTGGGATCCGGTAGAAAATGCATCGCTTGTACCTTGGTTAATATTAATAGCTGGTTTGCATACTATGGTAATTTATAAAGCCACAGGGCATTCGCTAAAGGCTAGTTATATTTTTATCTTTTTAGCATTTGCTTTTGTATTGTACTCAACTTATTTAACTAAAAGTGGCGACTTAGGCGATTCATCTGTACACTCATTTACAGAGCCAGAAAAAATATTTAAATGGATGCTGAGAGGATTAGTGTTTTCTTTTACATTCCCTCCTCTTATTTATTTCCTCATCAATAACAAAAATATTAAGCAAGAAATAAAAGAAGAAAGATTAGATAGTAGAGAGTTTTGGATGTTTATTGGTGCATTGGTTTTCTTTTTATCTGGCATATTTATTATTGCAAAAACATCTATACCAGTTTACAATAAACTGTTTGGCTTAAAACTAGCACAGCCAGAAGATGTAGAGTTTTCGTACAACAAAGTAATGATAATGGTAGCCATTATTGTGGGCATACTTACGGCTATTACTCAGTATTTTAAATACAAACAAACGCCATCATCTTACACCATTAAAAAAATAGCATTACCAACTTTTATTGCAGCTGTTATTACAGCATCATTAGCTATTTTTTATCCGTTCACTTACCACAAACAAGGGGCAGGTTTTTTAGCAGCCATTTATATAGCATCATTTGCAGGCATTTATGCGGTAGTAGCCAATGCAGCATATATTTTTAGTGGGTTAAAAGGCAAATTAAAAGTAGCAGGTGGCTCTGTAGCACATATTGGTTTTGCATTAATGTTGGTAGGTATGCTAATATCTAGTAGCAATAAACAAGTAATTAGCAGCAGCCGTGTTAACGGTATTAATTTACCTATGGGTAAAGATGCAATGACTAAGCAACAAGATAATCCACTTGAAAATTTAACGCTACTACGCCAAGTACCTACTAGGTTAGGCGATTATGAAGTTACCTACCAAAAAGATTCGTTAGGCCACGAAAAAAACAGACGCTTTTACAAAATGTTGTTTGTAAAAAAAGATGCTAATAACAAAGTGATAGAAGAATTTACCTTGCAGCCCGATGTGTATTTAATGAAGGATAATAACATGAGCAGCAACCCCGATACCAAACCCTACTTAACAAAAGATGTTTTCACCTACATATCGTACACCTTAAATAAAAATGAAAACGACGATACTACACAATTTAAAATAACCGAACTAGCCGAAGGCGATACTGCCTATTACAGCAACGGCTACATGGTACTAAATAGCGTAATTAAAAACCCACATACTGATAAATACCATACTCCAAAAGGCGACATTGCTTTAATGGCAGATATTACTTTGTATAGTAAAGATAGTATGAGGTACAAGGCACAGCCAGTAATACATGTAGATGCTATTAACGCCACCCCTATTGATGATACGGTATATGCACAAAACCTTTTTGTACGTTTTGCTGGAGTAGCCGACAAACAAAAAATAAAACTAGGCATTAAAGAAAGCGATAAACCTATTGATTTTGTAACCCTAAAGGCATATATTTTTCCTTATATAAATTTAGTATGGCTCGGCTTGGTGGTAATGGCTATTGGCTTTACAATAAGTGCAGTTAATAGAGCTAAACTTAAGCCTATATTTGCTGCCATTGCTTTAATACTTGTAGGTTTGTTTATGGCGTATATGTTTTTTGTGGCGAATAATTAGGGAAATTTATTGTATTAAAAAACAATTAACACTATAGCTTTATCTCTATTTGAAATTATTTATAATTTTTAGGCTCTCTCTGTAATTCTCAAAGACAGTACTGGCAATAATTTGTGGATGTGACAATATGTAAAAATGCCTCCTTTGGTGCAATTTTTGCTCAAAGTGAGGCATTCTTATTTCTTATTCTTATGTC
>JAGNRZ010000175.1 GCA_017988335.1 Ferruginibacter sp. | reverse complement strand
ATGGCTATGTTGTGGAAATTGCCAGTAATTTTTATTTGCGAAAACAATCATTACGCCATGGGTACATCGGTAGCCCGTACTAGTAATGTATTAGATATTTATAAGTTGGCAGATGCTTATGATATGTCTGGCGATGCTGTAGATGGCATGAGCCCAGAGGATGTACATAATGCTGTACTTAGAGCGGTAAACAGAGCAAGAGAAAAAGGCGGACCAACTTTATTAGAAATTAAAACATATCGTTACAAAGGGCATAGTATGAGTGACCCTCAAAAATATAGAGGCAAAGAAGAAGTAGAAGAGTACAAGCAAAAAGACCCCATTGATCATGTACTAAAAGTATTGCAAGAGCAATATAAAGTAGATGATGCTGCAATTGAAGAAATTAATGAAAGAGTTAGAGCAGAAGTAGAAGAGAGTGTAAAATTTGCAGAAGAAAGCCCTTGGCCTAGCGAAGATGAATTATTAAAAGACGTATATATACAACAAGACTATCCATTTATTATGGATTAATATTTTAAAAAACAACAAAAAAGCAAAATGGCAATACAAGAAACAATGGAGACAAATGTGGCTTTAGAAAAAGCAAAAGGTTTTTGGGCAAAATTTAGCAAACCTATTATTTATGTGGGTGGTGCTATTATTTTATTAGCTGGAGCATGGCTTGCTTATCAAAAATTTTATAAGCAACCAAATGAGCAAAAAGCAAGTGAATTGATTTTTCCAGCAGAAAAAATGTTTGGAAAAATGGCTTCATCTAATTTTACTAAAGATTCTATCAACTTAGTTTTAAAAGGCGATAAAGCACAAGGTATTACAGGTATTTTAGATATTATTAAAAAATATGGCGGTACTAAAACAGGTAATAGAGCTAACTATATAGCTGGTGCTTGTTATTTAAATCAAGGCGATTTTACTAATGCTGTAAAATATCTTAAAGATTTTGATGGCAACGGAGCTAATCAAATTGCTAGCAAAGCTAATATTTTATTAGGTCATGCTTATGCAGAGCAAAAGAAAACTGATGATGCATTGAGTGCTTACAAAAAAGCAGCTTCGGTTGCAAACAACGATGAAAGTATGGCTGGCGAAGCTTTATTTGTAGCAGCAGCTTATGCCGAAGCAATGGGCAAATCAAAAGATGCTATTGAATTATTTACGCAGCTAAAAGATAAATATCCATCAAATACAAGAGTTTCTGGAGGTGAGGTAGAAAAATATTTAGCTAAACTAGGAGTAACACAATAAGCCAACTTGGCGTACTGAGCTTGTCGAAGTATCAGCGTCTTTGCGGTTAAATACTATGTCAACACAATCATCAAACTTATATAATTCAACAGGCATCCAACTTCCAACGGATGCCTTTGTTGTTATTGTATGTACCGAGTGGAATGCCGAAACCATAGAAAAGTTAAAATTAGGAGCTACCCAAATATTGCAAGATTACAAAGTGGCTTACCAAATTATAACTGTACCAGGTGCATTTGAAATACCTTTCGCCATTAAAAATTTTTGGCAAAAAGCTACAACAAAACCTCATGCCTTTATAGCATTAGGCTGTGTGCTACGGGGTGATACTCCACATTTTGAGTATGTATGCCAAGGCGTAACTCAAGGAATAATGCAGTTAAATTTGGATTTACCTGTACCTACTATTTATGGTGTACTTACTGTAAATACTCAACAACAAATTGAAGAAAGACTAGGTGGTACACATGGGCATAAGGGTGAGGAAGCTGCAATGGCGGCATTGAAAATGATTAATCTCAGTGTAAGTAAGTAGTTGTCAACAATAATGAACTATGGTAAAACCTAAGTTTAAAATATCGAACATCATTTTTTTTATAGCCCTAGTTTTAGCTGATATTGTTATTTTTATCATCTTGGGAATGCTATTTATGGGGTATGAGGACTTTTATGAGGAATCTGAAGGTCCATGGATGAGTTTGCAAAGCATGACACCAAAAGAAAAAGTCGTTTACTTTGCTATTGATTTTTGGTACATTGTAAATATTTTCATAATCATATGGCTGTTTTATAAAGCTATAATATGGTATAAAAAATACTACTTTACTAAAAATAGAGTTCAATAGTAAGCTACATTGAAATTAAAATAAAGTATGAAAAATCATAGCAGTTAATAGTCAATAAAAATGAACTTATTAATTAAGTTTAAACTTGCTATTTTTACTAAAAAGAATTATAAATTATTAAACTGTATATAAGCCCCTTTAGGGGTTTGGGGTAATATGAAAGTAAAATTATTTATACCTTGTTTTGTAGATCAACTCTATCCGCAAACGGCTTTTAATATGGTTAAAGTATTAGAAAAAGCTTGTTGCGATGTATCGTATAATACAAATCAAACTTGCTGTGGGCAACCAGCCTTTAATGCTGGCTTTTGGGATGAAGCCAGAGAAGTTTGCACCAAATTTTTAAAAGATTTTGATGGAGCAGATTATATTGTAGCTCCCAGTGCAAGCTGTGTGGGTTTTGTACGTAACTATTATAGTAAGTTGTTTGAAAACTCATCTCAGCACAATCAAGTAAAAGATTTAAGCAACCGCATTTATGAATTTTCTGAGTTTTTAGTAGATGTACTAAAGATAGAAAATTATGGAGCTTCACTAAATGCAAAAGCCACTTACCACGATAGTTGTGCTGCACTAAGAGAATGTAAAATAAAAGATGCCCCACGTAAACTTTTAGCACAAGTAAAAGGCTTAGAGCTTACAGAAATGAACGATGTAGAAACTTGTTGTGGCTTTGGTGGCAGCTTTGCTGTAAAGTTTGATGCTATTTCAATTGCCATGGCCGATCAAAAAGTTACCAATGCTAAAGCCACTAATGCCGAACTTATAATTTCAACTGATTTAAGTTGTTTAATGCACCTTGATGGCTATATAAAAGGCAAAAACTTACCCATACAAACTATGCATATTGCTGATGTATTGGCAAGTGGTTGGGAGTAAGTTTAATGGATAATTATATAATGGATAATTCCTTAATTTTATAGCCTTGTATTTTTTGGTTTGTTCTTTTTAGTATGAACAAATTATCCATTATTAATTTAATAAATTATCCATTAAAAATGCGTTGGCTAGTAAAATCAGAACCTTCAGTATATAGTTGGGAGCAGTTTGTAAAAGATAAACAAACCGAGTGGAGTGGTGTACGTAATTATGCTGCCCGTATTAATTTAAAAGCCATGCAAAAAGGCGATGAAGTATTATACTACCATAGCAACGAAGGAGTAGAAATTGTAGGCATAGCAAAAGTGAGTAAAACTTTTTTTCAAGATACTACTACCGATGATGAACGCTGGGTTTCGGTTGAATTAAAACCTGTACGTAAACTAAAAAAATCGGTACCACTAGAAATAATTAAAAAAGATAAACGCCTTGCCAATATGGATTTAGTTCGTTTAGGAAGATTAAGTGTACAAACAGTTAAAGATGAAGAGTGGGATGTGGTGATGGAATTGGCGGGGGAGAAGTAAAAGTAAATAAAGTAGATAAAGGATTTTTAAACTCCTAATTTGTGAAAATCTGTGTAATCTGTGGCTAAAACCAAAAAACATATCGTAGTCCTCACTGGTGCTGGTATTAGTGCCGAAAGCGGTTTAAAAACATTTAGAGACAGCGATGGTCTTTGGATGGGTTATAATGTTGAAGATGTTGCTACACCAAGAGCTTTTAAAAGAAATCCTCAGCTAGTTTTAGATTTTTATAATGCAAGACGAAAAGATGTAGCTGCTGCACAGCCCAATGCTGCACATATTGGCTTAGCTACATTAGAGAATGATTTTGATGTAACCATCATTACACAAAATATTGACGACTTACATGAACGTGGCGGCAGCACAAAAATTTTGCACTTACATGGGCAAATATTTTTAATGAGAAGTGTTGCTGATGAAAACAGGTTATACGAATGTAGGGGAGATATTAATGTTGGCGATTTAGCTAAAGATGGCTCACAGCTTAGACCACATATTGTATGGTTTGAAGAGCCAGTGCCTATGATGGAAAAGGCAGCAGCTTTGCTACATGATTGTGATTATTTTGTTGTTATTGGGACTTCTTTACAAGTTTATCCAGCTGCAAGTTTATTGCATTATGCACCTACATTTTTGCCTAAGTTTATAATTGATAAAAAAATACCCAATGTTGGCGAATATATTAACCTCACAAAAATTGAAAAGCCAGCAACAGAAGGAGTGGAGGAACTAAGAGAAATACTACTAGCACTTTAAAACTATGTTCCTAATGTGCCTATGTGTTTAATAATGAAATAGCGAAAATAGCTTAGTAAAATATTACCCAAGTTGCAAAATCTTCACTAAAGTTTACAAAACGATGTTCCATGCCAGCAGGCACAAAAATTACATCACCATTTTTACATTCAATGGTTTCACCATTTCTATAAAAATAAGATGTGCCAGAAGCAATTACATAAATTTCATCTTGAGCATGGGGTTGTTGAGTATCTATATTTTTAGGAGCAAAATATTCAATACTCATTTTTTTGTCTTTCAAAATAGTTATAAAAGGCTTATCGCTTTGCTGCTGTAAGGCTTTTATGGCTTCTTCAATTGAAACCGAAAACTTTTCCATAAAATTTATATGATGTACTCAATTAAAAAATCTTTCGTTGTTTTTACGGGAATATCGCCAAAGTAAAAATCTTTTGTATCCTCAGTTACTATTACTTCACACTGATTGGCAATAGCAGCATAATACTCCAATCCATCCTCAAAATCATTTACTTTTTTGTTTTGTAATGATTGTAAAACTTCTTGCTTACCCAAACTAGTAATAGATAATTTGGAGCAGAGCAATTCGATTTTTTGCTTTGCCAGTTTAGTACCAGATTTTTTCTCTGCAAAATAAAAGGCAATAGCTAAACATACTGGTGAAGTATATAGAGTAAATTTTTTATCATCTGCCAAACTTAATACCCTTGCCGAATAGGAGAATAATGGATATTCTTTGTTAAGAACTGAAACTAAAATATTAGCATCTAAAAATATCTTCATTTTTTAGATTTAAAATATTCAGCACTTAAGTTTTTATTTTTGCTGTTTCGGCTAGTTTTATATTCCACTTCACCTTCGGCAACAATATTTACCCAATCTGAAATGGGTAATTCCTCTAAGGATTCATTATTATTTGCAACAACTTTTGAAAGTAAAAATTCTGTTAAGCGGCTTAGGCTAATGTTTTTATCATCAGCATAACGTTTTGCTTTTTTTATTACGCTTTCATCAAAGCTTAATGTAATTTTTGCGTCCATCTTACATATTTTCACAAAAATACTTTTTTATACTACATAAAAAAAATATTTATACGTATAAAATGTTTATACATTAGTTTCTACAAATGATATACCATTGTTTTTTAATTCTGCTAACAC
>JAGNRZ010000041.1 GCA_017988335.1 Ferruginibacter sp. | reverse complement strand
AGAGTACACCACGATGGTACTGGTATTGTACAAGCCGATTTTGAAAACCTTAATCATAGTGCATTGGGACTTGGCTTAAAAAATATTGCCAGCCGTACTAAAGTTTTAAAAGGCAAAATATTTTTTGAAATAGACCCAAGTAAAACCTACTACAAAATTACTGTTGAGGTGCCAATGGATGCTAAGGTGGGGTAAAGGTAATCCGTAATTCATATCAAAAAAGAAGCTCTAATTTTCACTAAAATTTTACATTCGTCATGTTTTTGGTGAAACGAAGGAACTCATTAATACAACCTTTGAGATGCTTCCTGCGTCAGCATGACGGAAGCATGGTTTGCAATGAATTGCAACCTACTTAAAAGAAATATGCCATTCAGAAAATAACCAGCAGTAGTCATCCTGAGTGAAACGAAGGAACTCATTAATACAACCTTTGAGATGCTTCCTTCGTCAGCATGACGGATGTATATTTTTTGACTAATAGTGACCATCCCAAAAAATAGCCATTCAAAAAGAAACCAGCATTCGTCATCCTGAGTGAAACCAAGGAACTCCTTGACTCAACCTTTGAGATGCTCTCTGCATCAACACGACTTTAAAAACTAATAATGCCATTTTTAACAGCATAAATGGCAAGCCCTACTCTACTTTTTACATCTAATTTCATAAACAATGCGTCTCTAAAAGCATCTATATTACGAGGTGTAAGCCCCATTTGTTGTGCAATTTCTTTATATGTTAACTCTGTGCTGGCAAGTTTTAAAAAACTAATCTCAACATCTGTAAGCATAGCTTTATCAATGGTTTGTTGATTTTGTTGACTACGCTGAAATAATGACGCCAACTTACCTGTAGCATTATGAGAATAATAATATCCATTTTCTAGCACAGCTAACAAAGCATTTTTAAGTTCTGTAGGGTGTATATCTTTTTTTAAAAACCCTCGTACACCCAATTGCAATAACCGTATTAAAGCAATTTCGCTATCGTACATAGTTAAAATTAAAATTTTGATATTAGGATAGTTTTTTTGCAAGTAGGCTGTGGTTTCGTAACCATCCATAAGAGGCATACTTAAATCTAAAATAACTAAATGTGGTATTGCCCCATTTTGTATATGCTGCATTACTTGTTTACCATTATCAGCAACGGCTACTACTTTACAATCAGTAAAACTATTAATAAGGGTGGCTAAAGCATCTCGTAATAAAACATGATCGTCTGCCAGTAAAATATTGTACATAATTAATTGTTTTCGTTTATGGGTATTTGTATAGTAATAGTTGTGCCTTTTGCAGCCTCACTAACAATGTTAAATGTACCTTTTAATAGCTGTGTACGTTTTTGCATGTTTTTTAAGCCAGTTCCATAACTGTTTGCAGTGGAGAAGCCTTTGCCATTATCTTTTATTTTTAATTGCAGCCATGTAGTACCATAATCAATTTGCATAGCAATATTTGTAGCATTTGCATGTTTTATTATATTATTAATTACCTCTTGTACAATTCTAAACACAACCAGCTCCACATCTTCTTTTAAAAAAATGGCATTGCCTGTAATAAATAACTGTACTTGGTACTGCCCCGATTTTTTTAATTGTGCAACTTCAAACTCCAGTGCTTTTATTAAGCCATTATTTAAAATAAGTTCGCTATTCATACTACGGCTAATATCGCTAAGGTCGTTAATAGCATCGGTAATTATATCAACACTGTTATTTACTTGTGTTTCTATTTTACTGGTATTGCCAAAATCAAGAGTGTTAAGATGTAGTTTTGCCAATGTGAGTTTTTGTCCAATATTGTCGTGTATTTCTCTTGATATATTTTGAAAGGTTTGCTCCTGCATTTCAAGCTGTGATTTTAGAAGTTCGTTTTCGTGGGTTATTTTTAACTGCTCAACCTCGGCAAAATAAGCAAGTTGCTTTTTTTGGTATTTGTAAATTACGGATACAATAAAAGTTACTAACAGTAGCATTAGTAAAACCGAGGCAATAATAAAAATTGTTATAAACTGGGGCGATGATATTTCAGGCATAAATGAGCTTTCAAAAAAAATAAATACAATACAATTAAAGATAAGTTAGAAACACTTATCATTTGTGAGGATAAGTTCTTATATTTTTCCAATCTAAAAACAAAAGTAGTTAGTGTATAAATAGGGAAACTAATACTAGACCATATTAGTACTCCAATACCAATCCAGAAATCAAACCGTTTAGTAATAAACAATTTTGAAACATTGTTCATAATATCCCATAAAAAGCTAATTGAAAATATTAAAGAAAATAATGTGGCCCCCCCTTTAAAAATTCTTGCTTCGCCACAACTATAATTTGAGAAAGAATTATAAAAGTGTATGCATGAAAAAGCTAAATATGCTAAGGAAAAAGCTAAAAAAATGTACCTTTTAATTTTTGATTTTGTAGACTTATAGAAAAAAATAAATAAGAAAATAAATTGCCACACCATAATTAAATCTGTATTTCTGCAAACTATCCAACCCCGTTTTATGTAATGAGTTATAAAAAGAATTGAATTAATCGAAATACAAAGTCCAGAAAAAACAAATAGATTAACAATTATTAAATGATTTGATTTATGCTTTATAGAACATATTAAACCAATCATCAAAGTAAGTAAAATAATGAAAGTTCCAAAGTAAATAACAGAATCTCTAAATAACATATTAAACTCATTTTCCTTTACAATAATATACAATAATCCTCACTAAACATTCCGAAAAAAACCACAATTTTCTGTTGTTTTTCCCTTGGTAAAGCATTTTGAGTAATACATCTTTGTGGTATCAAATTAATTCGTACCCTATTTTAATTTTTAATCTGTACTAAACTATGTTATTTTTAAGTTGCATTTTGTGTAAGCCGCCGCCTTAGCTAGTTATTTTTTTATGGGCTGAATAATTTCTGACAACAGCTTAATAACAAGGTAAGACGCTGAGTTGAACAGTGAAATAAGCCAACAGCTTTTCAACGTACTTTATAAAAACAAAAAAAATGAAAAAGATAATAGTAGTTATACTTTTAATAACAACAACTTTATTTTCTAAAGCTCAAAAACAGGAATTTAAGTTAACAGAACAACAAAGCATAGAGGTTCTAAATTCGGTAGAGTTTAACAATTCTATTAATTTACAGAATAATTTTATAGATATTATTGTAACTAAAATTAAGGATGGAGTTTCATTACAAACAATTGAAAATTTAACTATTGCTGCAATGAATAGTGGAAATTACGACATATTATATCAAACCTTATTTGGTGATTATAATACTGGGGAAGCCTTTTTTACTAGTATTGATAATGCAAAAAAAGAGTTAAAAAAGAAATTTCCATTTATTACAGAACATCCCGAAATTTTAATTTGTACTACATGTTCTAATACTTTAACTGATAATGTAAAAGGCTTTTATAAAAATTTTGAAGTTTACAATTCAAATAGATTTACAATATCAAACAATACAAATAATTTACTAGAAGAGGTGCCAACCTGTGGAAGCTATTGGAATCAGGTGAAATTGGGTTTATGTATTACTGCCGTTGGAGTTTCTAGTGGAGGAATAGGTGCTGCTGCTGGTATGTGGGGTTGTTGGTGTACTTTTTGCACTCAGAATTCAACTGTTGCAAACACTATATGTGCAAATTAAAAATTAAAATATGAATGAAACATTATTGCTGTTATTAGCTTTAGGAATTATTGTTGCAGCACAATTGGTAAGAAGAAAATTGTCGCCATTACATAATTTGATTGCTAGTACTTTATCATTAGTAATTATTTTGGGTTTGGTATGGTTTTTTAGTAGTACTGTATCCAAAGCACCTAAAATTATTTTAACTATAACAGCTGGAATAAATTTTGTGTTAGCTTGTATAAATTATTTTAAGTCAAAGAAGGCTTAATAATTATTTATACATTAAGCAGATAATAATTCATTGTTATTATCTAACCTTTACAAACACCGTACCCTAATGAAGTATTATTTCAAAATAGTTCTTCTGTTTATTCTTTTCATGTATTGTGCTAAACTTGGTTTTGCTCAATCAGTAAAACTAATAACTACCGATAGTGCAAAAAAGGAATATAAACCCGAAATTTTCACTTCGGGTTTTATTGATATTATTAATAACGGGCAGGTAAATGCATCTGCCCGTTTTATACGCTTGTATATTGGTGAGCCGGGTAAGTTTGCCATTCCGCTTTCGCTGTATGGCGGCGTAAGCAGCAATAATTTTCAAAACCAGCAAAGTGGTGGGCAGCTTTTAAAAAGTAACGATCATTTGGTAAATCAATATATTAATCCGCTTAGTGGCTTAATAAATATTAGTATAGATGGGGTTGCCTATTTTACCAAAACCAATAAAGTAACTAAAACAGGCTTTTTATACCACATTGGCGAAAGAGTATTAACTGGTATAAGAATAGGGCAAGTTACTAACCCACAAACAGGTAAGCCTACTAACTTTTTAAATACGTTTAGCAGTGCTGGGCTTTACTTTCAAACAGGGGCTTGGGAACGTAGCAACAATAAAAATGTAGGTGTATTTTGGTTGGCAAGCCGTTATCATTTTTGCTACACTAATGCCATACAAATAAAATCCTTTTTACCCGACATTAAAACCAATGGAATTTACACTGGCTTTTCAATAGGCTTTGGTATAGAAATAAATAATGTAGTAAACATAAAAGCTATTTACTACAAATACACTAAAGCCCCCGAAATTGATTATGGGTTACCTATTTATCAGTTTACATTTAACTATACATTAAAAAATTAAAAAAAACTTGCGTAATTTTACTATTTTATTCGCTATCTCCTTATCCTAACTTTGCAGTATCCCTCAAATTATGGAAGTTATAAAAGTTGCTATTGCCGATGATCACAAAATCTTTAGAAAAGGAGTAATTCTTTCTATGAGACAGTTTGATAATATTAAGTTTGTGATGGAGGCCGAAAATGGTGAAGACCTTTTAGATAAAATACCCGAAGCCCAGCCCGACGTAATTTTATGCGACTTAAAAATGCCCAAAAAAGATGGTATTGATACCATTAAAATTATTACAAAATTATATCCCCAAATACGTGTGGTAGTACTTACTATGTACGAAGATGAACGCTTTGTTGGGCATTTAATGGATTGTGGTGCAGCAGGGTATTTATTAAAAAGTACTGAACCTGCCGAAATTAAAAGAGCTGTAATGGATGTAATGAGAACAGGCTTTTACCTAAACCCATTTGTAAATAAAGTTTTAATTAAAAAGAATTATAGTAAGCAAAAATTTAACCCTTCGTTAAATTCCGAAATGGTATTAAGTGATAGAGAAAAGGAAGTACTTACATTAGTTTGTATGGAATTTACGGCTGCGGAAATTGCCGCTAAAATGGAAATAAGTGCCAGAACTGTAGAAGCTATTAAGGATAGATTAATGGAACGCTTTGGTGTTAAAAACAGTGTGGGGCTTGTGTTTTTTGCTATGAAAAACTCCTTGATTGATTAGTGAGTGGTGAGTGGTCATTGTACCACCAACGACCGACGACCAACCACCAACTAAAACAACCCAAACAATTTTCCATCTATACTTGTAATAATTTTACCTAAATCTTCTTCATTTTCGGCAAATTTATTTACATCGGCATCGATTACTAAAAGCTGTCCTTCTTTGTAATTATCAATCCAGTTGTTGTAATAGTCATTTAATTTTTTTAAATAATCTAAGCGTATATTTTCTTCATACTCTCTACCCCGTTTTTGTATTTGTGCTACTAATGTGGGTACACTTGCTTTTAAGTAAATTAATAAATCGGGTGGCTGTACCATTGTTTTTAAAGTTTCAAAAAACTTGTAGTAGTTATCAAAATCTCTTTTGCCCATTAAACCCATATCATGCAAGTTGGGGGCAAAAATATTAGCATCTTCATGTATGGTTCTATCTTGTATTACGGTTTCTGTGCCTCGTTGTATTTCTAACAATTGATTTAAACGGCTGTTTAAAAAATAAATTTGTAGGTTAAAACTCCACCTAGGCATATCCTCATAAAAATCGTTTAAATACGGATTATGGTCAACATCTTCAAACTGTGGTATCCATTTGTAATGTTTACTCAACATTTCTGTTAATGTTGTTTTACCAGCACCAATATTTCCGGCTACTGCAATATGTTTTGGTTTTTTTGTTTTTGCCATACCCCAAATCCGCCAACTGGCGGACATTTAGTTTATAAAATTTAAAATTCTTTTCTTTTTTTGAACGTTGAAAGTAAGCAAACTTATGTATATCACAAACATAAAAGTGCTTTTAAGCCCCTTCAGGGGTTTGGGGTACTTAAAAATATTTTAACCCAATAGCCTCTCTCACCAATTTCATAGTAGCATTTGCACTAACATTGGCTTTGGCTGCCCCTTTTTCCATAACGTCTTTCAAATACTTTTCATCGTTTAAAATAGCATTTACTTTACTACGAATGGGGGCAATAAAGTTTACCATATCCTCTGCCAATTGCTTTTTCATATCGCCATAGCGTATGGTACAAGTGTTATAATCTTCTTCAAATTTTTTTATTACATCTTCGGCACTTACCAATTTCATCAACCCAAAAATGTTTTCGATATAATCTGGCTTTGCACTATTTTGCTCCGTAGGCCCAGCATCTGTTTTGGTTTTCATCACCTTCTTTCTTATTACATCATCTTCATCTGCCAAATACAATGTAGCATTTTGGTTTTCGCTTTTGCTCATTTTACCTGTACCATCTAAACTTGGCACTTTTACCAGCGCTTGATTATAATTGAATGCAATTGGCTCTGGTAGCACTTCTCCATATCTATGATTAAAACGATTGGCAAATGTTCTGGCCATTTCTAAATGTTGTTCTTGATCTTTACCCACAGGTACATATTTGGCTCTGTGTATCAAAATATCGGCAGCTTGTAATACAGGATAGGTTAACAATCCTGCGTTTACATTTTGTGGTTGCTGGCGTACTTTATCTTTAAAAGTGGTTGTTTTTTCAAGCTCTCCTTTGTATGCCATCATGTTTAAAAACAAATATAATTCCGATGTTTCATACACATGGCTTTGGCAATAAAAAGTAGCTTTTTCAGGGTCTAATCCACAAGCAATATTTTCTGCAAGTACTCTATGTACATTTTGTTTTAATTCCTTTGTATCGGGGTGAGTAGTTAGCGAATGTAAATCGGCCACCATAAAATAGCACTCAAAATCATCTTGCATTTTTACATAATTACGTATTGCCCCAAAGTAATTGCCCAAATGCAAAAAACCTGTGGGGCGTATGCCACTCATTACCGTTTCTTTCTTATTTTCCATAAACCTTCGCTAAAGCTTCGTTTTACAATGTTACGTGGCGAAGATAAGAAGTTTGCTGTTTTATGGTTGGGGTTTTATAACGCTATTTACGATTTTTACCGATTATAGTTAAGATATTACCACTTTTGTAAATGTTACCCCAAACACAAAACAACAAACCCAAAACTGAACTATATTTGTTTTATGGATGTTACAAACGAAATGGTAGAAAAAATTGCTCATTTGGCAAGATTACATGTGCCTGATAGTGAAAAAGAAACTATGAGGAAAGATTTACAGCAAATGATATCTTTTGTAGATAAATTAAATGAATTAGACACTACTGGTGTAGAGCCGTTGTTGCACATGAGTAATAATATTAACATGGTTAGGGAAGACGAAGTAAAAGGCAGTATTAGCACCGAAGATGCCTTGAAAAATGCACCTGTGAGTGATGGAGTGTTTTTTAAAGTACCGAAGGTGATTAAAAAAAGTTAATTAGTTTATTAGTTAATTGGTAAAAATGATTTTTTCAGTTAACAACCCAATAAACTAATTAACAAATAAACCAAAAAATATGGAATCAATAATACATTTAGAAAATATTAGAAAAAGCTACTTCTTGGGCAAAGAGCCTTTGGAGGTTTTAAAGGGTATTTCATTAGACATTTTTAAGAATGAGTACGTGGCATTAATGGGGCCAAGCGGTAGTGGTAAAAGTACATTAATGAATATCTTAGGTTGCTTAGATTCGCCAAGTGGTGGTAAATATATTTTGAATAATAAAGATGTAAGCCGCACTACCGATAATGATTTAGCAGAGGTACGTAATAAAGAAATTGGATTTGTATTTCAGCAGTTTAATTT
Organism: Ferruginibacter sp.; assembly: GCA_017988335.1. GTDB lineage: Bacteria > Bacteroidota > Bacteroidia > Chitinophagales > Chitinophagaceae > Ferruginibacter. Next base: position 12,231 of record JAGNRZ010000041.1, on the reverse strand, counting down.
ATTGCCCAGGCTAACGGCAGAAGAGAATGTAGCTCTGCCATTAGTGTATGCTGGCATTACTAAAAAAGAAAGAATTGAAAGAGCAAAAGAAGCTTTAGCAAAAGTTAACTTGGCAGATAGAGGACACCACAAACCAAATGAATTAAGTGGCGGACAAATACAAAGAGTAGCTATTGCCCGTTCGTTAGTTAACAACCCTAGTATTTTATTGGCTGATGAACCTACAGGTAATTTAGATACTAAAACATCGGTTGAAATTATGAACCTTTTTGGCAAATTACATGCAGATGGTAACACCGTTATTTTGGTAACGCATGAAGATGATATTAGCAAGTATGCTCACCGTATTATTAGGTTAAAAGATGGTGTGGTAGAAACAGATAAAATTAATGAGAGTGTAACTGTTAGTGAGCAATTGGTGTAGCCACAAATTATTTAACAACTTCGTTGTTTGAATTTGCCACTAATGGCACGAATGAACACAAATATTTTTTATTCATTCATGAAAATCAATGTAATTCGTGGCTTATCAATATAAAGCAAACAACTTACATCCTATTTTAACAACATTTGTTAATTTGCCACTAATGGCACAAATGAACACAAATATTTTTTTATTCATTCGTGAAAATTAGTGTAATTCGTGGCTAATAAAATTCACAAAGTGGATTACATAACTTTCCCTTAAAATTTTGTTACTTTAACTAAACAAACAACTAATGGCATTAAAAATATATACAAAAACTGGCGACCTTGGTAAAACTAGTTTAATAGGTGGCACTAAAGTAAGCAAGGCAAATTTGCGTATTGAAACCTATGGCACTGTTGATGAACTTAACAGTTATATTGGTTTAGTTAGCGACCATTGTACCGATGCCAATAGCAAAGTTGTTTTAAAAGAAATACAAGATAGATTATTTACCATTGGCTCCTCACTAGCTTGCGACCCCGATAAAGAGCCTATGATGAAAATGCCCGACCTTAAAGAAACTGATGTAGAGTATTTAGAGCATGAAATTGATGCCATGAACGAAGTACTTGAACCCATGAAATTTTTTATTTTACCAGGCGGCCATGTGGCTGTAAGCCATGCTCATGTATGTAGGTGTGTATGCCGCCGTGCCGAACGCCTTTGTGTAAGTATGCAAGAGCATGAATTATTTGTTGATCCTTTGGTTATAAAATACATTAACCGCCTTAGCGATTATTTATTTGTATTAGCAAGATTTATTGGACATGTTTTAAAAGTGGAAGAGGTGAAGTGGAAGCCGAGGGTGGGTAATTGATAATGGATAATTGTTGAATGGATAATTTTCAAGTTGCTACTTCTACAAAAAAATATGTGTCTATGTGTTTAAAAAATCAGTAGTAAGCGTTTTTCTTAAATTTTCTTTTGTCCTATAAGAATGGTATCTAAGTAAGAAGGTTTATTTAATGGCCTTATATTGCGTATATATAAAATTTTATCTGACTGGTAAAGGAAGTTTATTGTATCTAAATTCTGAATCTTTTGTACAGTACTATCAGATAAATGTAACCCGAAAGACTGGAAAGATAACTTGTTATTATCTATGGTAAATTTTCCGCTGTCTTTAGTATTATAAAAACAAGTAGAGCTATAGAATGAGTACATATTATTCTCATAAAGGTTTATTTCGGAGAAAGCAACTCTTATAGTATCGTCGTTTACATATTTACCATAGATTTTTTTATCATACTTATTACTACAAGAGACTAAACTATGAACAATAAAATAAATAGCTATTGTACATAGTTTAGTGTTGGAAAATTTAGAGTTTAGATATTCCATAAAGTTGTACTTTACAATATCTTCACCTCAGTTCTTCTATTTAAAGCCTTACCAGCAGCGGTTTTGTTGGTAGCAATAGGCTTTGTCATCCCGTAACCTTTAGCGGTTAATCGGCTTGGGTCAATACCTTTACTAATTACATACGCCATTACGGTTTGTGCTCTTTGCTGCGATAAAATCATGTTTTTAGGTGCTTTACCTACGTTATCGGTATGGCCTTGTAGCTCAATTCTTTCATCATCTTTACGTTGTAAAAAAGCCACCAATTCATCAATTACTTTATACGATTCTGGCTGTAAAATTGCCTTGCCTGTTTCAAAATTACAATCTTCCAATACAAAACTTTTTGCTGGCAAATATTGAATATCTACTTTAAAAGCATCTTTGTAATAAGCATTTCCTTTAGGCGTAGGTATATCTAAAAAAGAGTAGCTTGTACTATCGTTAAAACCCCAAATTAAAACTTCGTAAGTATCTCCTACTGGCAAGCGTAAGGTAAATTTTCCTGTACTATCCGTTAAACCTTGAAATTCTTTTGCATTAACCTTACTTTTAAAAACAATAATTTCATGATTTAAAGGGTTGTTTTTAAAATCGGTTACAAATACATTAACCGCAGCATCTTTATTAGCTGTACCACTTTGTGCAATAATTGCAAATGGAGTTAAAAAAAGTACAACTAAGCTTAATAACCATTTTTTGTTCATGTTATATTTATTTTACTGATTAAAGGTAATTGATTTATTCAATTTTTATGCCAATTGCATATTTCCCACAAAGACACGGAGAACACAAAGATTTTCTTCGCTGCCTTCGTGGCTTTGTGGGATAATAATTAGAGTTTTTGCTGCAATTTAACAACCATTTCATTTTTCCAACTGGCAAAATCGCCTACTAAAATGTGTTGCCTTGCTTGCGTTACCAGCCATAAATAAAAGGCTAAATTATGCACACTGGCTATGGTGTAACCTAAATACTCTTTGGCTTTCATTAAATGGCGTAAATAAGCTTTACTATAGTAATTACTCATTTCACAATCAATTCCATTATCAATTGGCGAAAAGTCTTTTTCCCATTTTTTATTATCAATATTAATTACGCCATTGCTGGTAAATAACATGGCATTACGGCCATTACGAGTAGGCATTACACAATCAAACATATCTACGCCTAAAGCAATATTTTCCAAAATATTCCAAGGTGTGCCTACGCCCATTAAATAACGAGGTTTTTCTTTAGGCAAAATATCACAGCACAGTTCTGTAAATTCATACATTATTTCTGTAGGCTCACCTACACTTAAGCCGCCAATAGCATTGCCTGTTGCATTTTTGCTTGCAATGTATTCGGCACTTGCAGTGCGTAAATCTTTGTAGGTACTGCCTTGCACAATAGGAAACAAATTTTGTGTATAGCCATATTTATCTGGCGTACTATTAAATCGTTCAAAGCATCTATCTAGCCATCTATGTGTAAGCTCCATCGATTTTTTGGCATAAGTATAATCGCTGGGGTAAGGCGGACATTCATCAAAAGCCATAATAATATCGCCACCAATAGTGCGTTGAATATCCATTACATTTTCTGGCGTAAATAAATGTTTACTACCATCTATGTGGCTTTGAAACAAAGCTCCTGCTTCTGTTAATTTTCTATTATTGGCTAATGAAAAAACTTGATAGCCTCCACTATCGGTTAAAATGGGTTTATCCCATCCATTAAATTTATGTAAGCCGCCAGCACTCTCCAATACATCAAGCCCGGGGCGTAAATACAAATGATAAGTATTGCCTAAAATTATTTGTGCATTTACATCTGTTTGTAATTGCTGCTGTGTAACTGCTTTTACACTACCTACAGTACCCACAGGCATAAAAATAGGCGTTTGTATATTGCCATGGTCGGTAACAATCTCTCCTGCCCTAGCTTTTGTTTTATCGTCGGTTTTTTGTAGTGTAAATTGTAGTGAAGCCATGTAAAATTTTGAATTTTTGAATTGCGAATTTTGAATTTTATTACCGTTTGTTCATTGCTTATTGCTATTTGCCTGTTGCCAATTGTTTGCCTATTTTTGCAGCATGAATTTAACCCAATTGGGGCAACTGCTTTTTTATGCTTTTTGCTTAATAACCCTAATACAAGTATTTTATTATTTATTTTTTTTTGTAAGATTAGCTTTTTATAAAAAGAAAGCTAGAACTACATCTCAAACACATCCTGTATCTGTAATTATATGTGCTAGAGATGAAGCTGCAAATTTAGCAAAAAATTTACCAGGAGCATTAGTACAACAATATAGCACTACACATGAGGTAATAGTGGTAGATGACAACTCTTTTGATGATACAAAATATTTGCTAGAAGAATTTCAAAAGACTTTTAAACAGCTTAACCCAATTTTATTAAAGCAAGAAGCTAAACTTATACCGGGCAAAAAATTTCCATTAAGTATAGGGATAAAAACGGCTAAGTATGAAATAGTTTTACTTACCGATGCTGATTGTGTGCCAGCCAGCGAATTTTGGATTGAAAAAATGCAAGAGACTTATGATGAGAATACAGAAATTGTTTTAGGCTATGGAGCTTTTCATAAAAAAAATGGATTGCTAAATAAATGGATTAGATGGGAGGCATTTCATAGTGCTTTACAATATTTATCTTATGCACTTGCAGGTAACGCTTATATGGGTGTGGGTAGAAATTTAAGTTATAAAAAAACTGTTTTTTTTAGGCACAAAGGCTTTAGTGCACATAACCATGTAGCCAGTGGCGATGATGATTTGTTTATAAACATGGCTACTACAAAGCATAACACAAAAATTAATATTGATGCAGATGCCTTTACACTTAGTGAGCCTGCAAAAAGTTGGGGGCAGTATCGCAAACAAAAAAACAGGCATTACAGTACAGCAAAATATTATAAACCTATTCACAAATTTTTACTAAGCTTATACTCATTTACACATTTTTTATTTTATCCATTGCTAGTCGCTAGTTTAATTTTATTTAATTGGAAATTAGCCTTAATAGTATTTGGGGTACGTTTTTTCCTGCAAGGCGTTGTTTACTTTTTAAGTATGAAAAAATTAAAAGAAAAAGATTTATTCCCTATATTTTTACTTTTTGATATAGCTATGTTTTTTTATTATTTGATATTTGCATTTGCATTAATTAAAAAACCATCAAAAGCTTGGAAATAGTATTAAAATATTTTGACAATTTTTCGCCAAAGCAGTTACAGCAACTAAGTGCATTAAAAGATTTATATGCCGATTGGAATAGTAAAATAAATGTTATTAGTAGAAAAGATATGGATAATTTTTATCTGCATCATGTATTACATTCTTTAACTATTGCTACCAAATTTGAATTTACACCTACTATGCAAATTGTAGATTTAGGCTGTGGTGGTGGCTTTCCCGGCATTCCGTTGGCCATATTTTTCCCCGATACTCCTTTTTATTTAGTAGATAGCATTAATAAAAAACTAACGGTTGTAAACGAAGTAGCTAAAGCCATTGGCTTAACTAATATTACAACGCAACATAGCCGTGTAGAAGAAATAAAAAATAAAAAATTTGATGTGGTAATTAGCCGTGCCGTAGCTCCCTTAAAAGATTTATGGTATTGGAGTAAGCCCATTTTAAATAAAAGAACGGCTAATAACAAACAGCCACATGGTTTAATTTGCTTAAAAGGTGGCGATTTAAGTCAAGAGATATTTGAAAGTAATTGCAAACCAAAGATTTGGGAAGTAGATAAAATTTTTAATGAGTCGTTTTTTGAACAAAAATATATGCTTAACGTTTCAATTTAATTGCATTACTACCACTTTGTGGTATTTGCATTATTAAATTAAAGTAGCAATTTTACAATTAATTAAATATCCTAAAATACCCTAAAACAAAATAAAACGATGAAGATACCAGTTGCCATAGTAGAAGATAATCATGATATACGATTAGCTTTAGAACAAATTATTGAAATGAGTGATAGCTATCAACTAATGGGTAGCTGTGTAAGTGGCGAAGAAGCCATGATAAGATTACCAGTGCTAAAACCCAAGGTAGTACTTATGGATATTGGCTTGGGCGGTATTAGTGGTATTGAAGTAGTAAGTCAACTAAAGCCTCTATACCCAGAAATACTATTTATGATGTGTACTATTTATGATGAGGATGAGAAAATTTTTGAGGCATTGAGAGCTGGTGCAAATGGATATATTTTAAAAAAGACTTCTCCTGCAAAATTAATAGAAGGTATAAGTGAATTATTAGAAGGTGGTGCCCCTATGAGCAGCCAAATAGCCAGTAAAGTAGTAGCTGCATTTCAAAACAAGTTTACCACCAATGTAGAATCTGAAGCACAAATAGCTACACTTTCAAAAAGAGAAAAAGAAATTTTAGAAATGCTTGCCAAAGGATTATTATATAAAGAAATTGCAGATGAATTAAGCATAAGTAGCGAAACTGTTCGTAAACATGTATATCACATTTACGAAAAACTACACGTAGGCAACAGAGTAGAGGCTGTTAATAAATATTACGGAAGATAAATAATTATACAATCCAACCACAAAAAAAGGGTTCGTTTTTTACGAGCCTTTTTTATTTATAAAAACTTCCATAACCACACATCTGTTTGTGGTGTACTCCCAATAGGAAAATTATGCGTAAAGCCGCTGTTTTCAAAGCCATATTTAGCATAAAAAGCTTTTGCTTTTTCATTATGCTCCCATACACCTAGCCAAGCTACTTCGTAGCTATTTGTAGTAGCGTAATTTAAATAAAAATCCATCAAAGCTTGTGCTACACCTTTACCTTGGTAATTTTGTAAAATATAAATTCGTTTAAGTTCTAGTGCTTTTTTACGTTCTGTTTTCGGCCAATGGCCATAGTCTTCTGCAAAAAGTAAGTATCCAATTGGCTTATCATCTATACAAGCAAAATAATAATGATAGTTTTCATTCTTCAACTCCAAACTCAAAGCTTCTTCATTATAATTATTTTGCAAAAAATTCTGCATATCTTCTATTGTACAAGTATCTTTAAATGTATCATAAAAAGTTTCTTTAGCGATAGCCGATAATATAGCTACGTCGTTGCCTGCAATTTTTTTTATTTCAATATTCATTTTTACCAATTCAATTCTAATAAATTATTCTTTCTTTCAACATCCGCCATTCTTTTTGATGGGTCTATTTCTGCAATTTTTACATCTGTAATTCTTTTATTAAATTCAATAACATAAGTTGGATGTGTCCATTGCCATTCGTTATGTACTATTCTTTTTTGTTTTGCATCTTCATTAGGCTTTTGTCCAAACATCAAATTTAATGGAACATAGTGCATTTCTGTAGTACCATCTTTAAAAGTAAGCTGTACATCAATAGGCATAGGCATTGTACCTATACGCTTTAAACGTAATTTTGATATGCCTCCTTCTTCCCACAAGCTATCAATAGCATAATTAATTGTTTTTGTACCATTGCACCAATATTGCTTGTACCAATCTAATTGCAAACCTGTATTTTTTTGTGCAAGCACTATTAAATCATTACTATTAGGGTGTTTAAATTTCCATTGATTGTAGTAATCTAATAAAATTTTATCTCTATTAGCAGCACCAACAATGTAACCTAACTGCTCCATAAAAACTTCGCCTTTACTATATGCTGCTACGCTGTATGCATAGTTGCTATTAAAATGATCGGCATGTGTTGTTAATGGTTCTTCTTTACCACTTTTTGCTAATTGAAAATATCCTGCGTATCCATCTGCATGATCTTCTGGTACACTCTCCACTATATCTTTTAATTGATTGCTATTTGGGTTTTTCGTAAATGCTTCTCTATATCCTTCTTTACTAGTTTTTTTACTATAATATTTCATTACTAAATCTTCGGCATAACTTGTAAAACCTTCGTCCATCCAAGCATATAGGCTTTCATTGGTGCCTAACATCATTTGGTACCAACTGTGCATCCACTCATGAAATACAGTGCCTAAGCCGCTTCCCTGCAATAGTGTTGCCATCGGATACTCCATACCACCATCACCTCCTTGTATAAATGAATATTGTGGATAAGGATATTTACCAAAATTTTTTTCAATAAAAGGCAAAACTTCATCGGCTGCTTTTGCTACTAAAGCCCATGCACTATCATTTTTTGTATCGCCTGGCTTATCGTTATAAATAACATGTAGCATTACACCACTAGCCGTTTTTTTTGTGATGTGCTTATACTCTGCATCGGCAGCCCATACAAAATCATGTACATTATTGGCCACAAAACGCCATGCTCTTTTTGGCTTTGTTGTGGGTTTTAAATCAGGCGTATTTGCAGCATCGTATCCCCAACCAATTTCATTTGCATTTTGCAAAACACCTGTGCCACCAATTTTATAAGTGGGGTCAATATTTATGGTAACATCAAAATCGCCCCATACGCCATAAAATTCTCTAGCAATGTATGGCGTAGGATGCCAGCCTTCATAATCGTACTCACATAATTTTGGATACCATTGTGCCATGCTATAACGTACACCTGTGCTGGGATTATCTCTCCCACTCCTACGAATTTGAACAGGAATTTGTGCTTCAAACTCCATATCAAAAACCATTTTGGTATTAGGTAAAATAGGTTTAGTAAGATTTACTTCTAAAATAGTTTCATGATAAGTAAATGGCTGTGGAACTCCATTAATCTTTAGCGATAATATTTTTTGATAACCAATTTCATCTGGCTTTAACTTACTTATTCTATCTCTTACTCTAGCATCCCAATCTGGCCCTCTTCCCGTAACATTTTGCTTACCCAACTCTCTGCTACGTACATCCATACTACTGTTTGGCTGAAAGGCATTAAAATACAAATGATAAAATACTTTGTCTAATGCATCTGGAGAGTTATTAGTGTACTCTAATTTTTGCTTACCTGTAAACTTGTTGGTAGATGCATCTACATCTACAGACATGGTATATTTTACTCGTTGTTGCCAACGATTAGGTTGAGCCATAGTAACAAGGAATAAAAAAGATAAAACAAGAAATGCGGCTGTTTTTTTAGCGTTCATGCTGATATTTATTTAAAGTAAATTTCGGTATTTTTAAGTTATGCAAAATACAAAAATTATAAATGGTTATCCATTTACAAAATATGTTAAAACTTCTTTTGACCAAACTGAAATGGCTAATAGATCCACAGCTTTTTATACTTGGATGGATGAAAGAAGAACTGTAAGAGATTTTAGTGATAAACCTATACCCAAAGAGGTGATTGAAAACATTGTACTCACTGCTAGTACAGCACCTAGTGGGGCACATAAACAACCTTGGACATTTTGTGTGGTAAGCAATGCCGATATAAAAAAACAAATACGTATTGAGGCTGAAAAAGAAGAATATGAAAGTTATACTAAACGAATGCCCGAAGATTGGAAAGCAGATTTATTACCCTTACAAACCGATTGGAAAAAAGAGTTTTTAGAAACTGCTCCCTATTTAATAATTGTATTTAAAAAAAGTTACGATTTTGATGAACAGGGTAATAAAACCAATACATATTATGCTACTGAAAGCTGCGGTATTGCTTGTGGTTTTTTATTGGCAGCAATACATAATGCTGGTTTAGCTGCACTTACACATACGCCTAGCCCAATGAATTTTTTAAGCAAAATATTAGACCGCCCTATAAATGAAAAGCCTTTTTTACTTGTGCCTGTTGGCTATGCCGCTGAGGAGTGTTGGGTGCCTGATATTAAGAGAAGGGAATTAACAGAGATTTCACAATTTTATGAATAATTTCATTAGATGAAAGTTTTTGTCACAATATTGGTCAATTTCTTCTTAATAAAAAATTCATTTTGCCAGTCTCCAACAAAAAGTATCTATCAAATAGTTTTGGAGAAAAATATTAAGAATAAAAAATTTGTTTTTGGCAAATGGAATGAGAAAGGAGGAATGGAGACCCATCTTAAATATTTAGGATTAGTTAAAACAAAGAAAGGAAGGATATTAAAAATAGTGAACTATTCACTTTATTGGGGTTTAGCACATAGAGCTACATCAAGAATATTATTCTTTAATGACAGAAATCAATATCTAGGAGATTATTATCTTACTTTAGTTAGTGACTTGCCAACAAAATTGAATAGTGGCAAATTAATTTTTGTGAATAGTAAAAGTTGTGATTGTGATAAAAAGTTAGTGACAATGATCAACTTAAAGAATGGAATTCCTTCCTCTTTTTTTAGAAAATGTAAAGGTCAATCAGGTGATATTTATGCCTTTAATTATAGATAATTATTCTAGTTTTTTCCCTCAACCACAATCACAATCTCTCCCTTCACTGCTTTTTCAGCAAAATAATCATGTACTTCTTGCAAAGTGCCACGTTTATTTTCTTCAAATTTTTTAGTAAGTTCTCTGCTTACGCAGCAGTTTCTTTCTGCACCAAAATATTGTATAAATTCATTTAATGTTTTTACTAGTCTCATGGGGCTTTCATAAAAAACCATGGTACGTTCTTCGGTAGCTAATTTTTTCATCATGGTTTGTCTGCCTTTTTTTAAAGGCAAAAAACCTTCAAAACAAAAACTATTTATTGGTAAACCGCTATTGACTAATGCAGGCACAAAGGCTGTTGCTCCGGGTAAACACTCTACTTTAACATTGTGTTTTACACATTCTCTTACTAATAAAAAAGCAGGGTCGCTTATGCCAGGAGTACCAGCATCGGTAAGCAATGCAATGGTTTTGCCTGCTTGCATTTGCTCTGTTAAATGTGTTACAATTTTATGTTCGTTGTGTTGGTGATAAGGAGATATTGGCTTTTGTATTTGATAATGATTTAACAATACTCCAGAAGTACGAGTATCTTCAGCCAATATTAAATCAACTTGTTTTAAAACTTCTACAGCTCTAAAGGTAAAATCGGCAAGGTTGCCTATTGGTGTGGGGATGATGTAAAGCATATTAATGTGCTGATGTGCTAATTGGATAATTTGCTAATTACTTTAACTTAAAAATTAACTATAAAATATAGACTTTAAATATTAGCACATTAGCAATATTATCGAATTAGCTAATTGACAATTCATACATCTCCATTACTGCATTAGCCAACAGCTTTTTAGCAGCCTCGTCGGCAACAGCTTTTGCAGCCTCTTCATTCTCTGCTTCTATTTGTAAATCTATATGTTTGCCCACTCTTACATCAGTTATATTGTTTATTCCTAAGTTTTGCAAACCACCCATTACCGCTTTTCCTTGAGGGTCTAATAAATTTTTAAGCGGCATAATTTTTACTTGTACTGTGTAAGTCATGTTATTTTTGTTTGTATAGCAAAGATAAAATAATGTATGCAATGAACACAATTGGAATAGCTACCCATTTTAATAAAATTGCTGCCACAACAGCTATCCCTAATAAAATAAATTTGGGCAAATTATTTTTTAGCGTAAAATCTTTAAACTTTAAAGCCATTAACGGAAGTTTTGAAACCATTAACCCACTTAACAACAATATCAATACGTACAAAAACCATTTATTCATTAAAATATTATAAACAGTATCGGTTTGTATATTCCAATAAATTAAAGGTAAACTAGCCACCATTAAGCCTGCCGCTGGTATAGGAACACCTTTAAAGCCATAGCTTTGTTCAGTATCAATATTAAATCTTGCTAACCTATAAGCCCCAGCACAGGCAAATATAAAGGCAGGTGTAAGCCAAATAAAATCAGCTTCTAACCCTTCATTATCCCTAATAAAACTCATTCGTAAAAATTGGTATAATATAATGGATGGGGCTGCACCAAAGCTCACTACATCTGCCAATGAGTCTAGCTGCTTACCCATTTCGGAAGATGCATTTAATGCCCTTGCAACAAAACCATCTAAAAAATCAATAACAGCGGCAATACCTATAAATAAAGAGGCTAAATAAATTTTTTCTGTTAGCCTTACAAATTGCCCATCGGCAGTTATTTCAATGGTGTTTTGTAATGCAAATACAATGGCTATACAGCCAAAGAAAAGATTAAGAAGTGTAAAAATATTAGGAATTTGTTTCATAAACTTTTGACAACTGACCTTAGACGATAGACGACAGTTGATTATGTTTTACAATGAGTTTTTAAACGCTTGAATTTTTATTACCAATTTTTCCAGAAAAGTATAAAAATAATCAAATTGCATTTGGGTAATATACTTTCTTCTAATTGCAAGATAAAGACAATTAACAACTTCAAGACAAGACCTTTGTGAATAGCTTAGAAATCTTTTTTGCTCCGCATTTGATTGGCCAGTTGAACCTTCCGAAATATTCAATGATATAGAATCAGCAGCTCTTTTTATTTGACTTGTTAAAGAAAACATTTCTTCTTTTGGAAAATCCCTTGTTAGCCAATGTATTTCA
>JAGNRZ010000174.1 GCA_017988335.1 Ferruginibacter sp. | reverse complement strand
GTGTATTAGTGGATAGGCGTTTTAATAGGGAACTACCTATTCAACCCGATTATTGTGGCAAAGCCATTGATAGCATTATTTCCCAAAAAGTAAAGGTAAATTGGGATAAAGAAGAAGTAGTGTTATACTAATTATTTTTAATTAAATTGTTCTAATTATAGATTGATAGATATTTTAAAACAACTATTATGAGGCTCATATTGATTTTACTTTTATTTTATTTAGTTGTTTTTAAAATTGGTGTTGCACAAAATTCAACCAACATAATTTACACTAGACACCTTTATAAACTAATTCCCGATGGCAAAATTGCTCCAGATGAATCTTTTACTCGTCTTTCGTTTAATGATTCATTAGCTTACTATTATTACTTCGACGATTATTTTAAAAAAGTGATATGCAGTAAGAAGAAATTAGGTAATAAATTACTGCATCATTCTTCTTATATAAAATATAATAAAGGCTATTTAATAACATATGAAACTGTTGCTTGGCCATTGTTAGGTAAAAAATATTTGATAGAAGATACTGTACAATTTGGTAAGTGGACGTATACAAATAAAACTAAGCAAATACTTAACTATGACTGTAAAATGGCCTACAGAGTAGAATATGGAAGTAAAGACACTACCTTAATTTGGTACACTGAAAAATTGGAGGGTAATTTTGGTCCACCAGAAGTAGTAGGACACCATGGAGTGGTTTTAGAAGTAATTAATCAAAAATATGGTATACATGAGTTTGCAAAAGAGATAAGTAATTGTTCTACAGTTGTTGTATTTCCAGAAAATGTACAAAATGTACCATCAATAAAATATCAAAAAATAAAAGAAAATAAAACTCAAGTCTATAAATTTGCCCCAATAAATAAGTCATTTGTAAAGCAACTCAAACTTTTCCAAATTTTATAAACCAAATTCGAAATTCTAAACTATTTCCTTTAGCTTTGTTTCTTAATGCAACTAAGTACAAAACATTTACTGGGCATTAAAGATTTACTTCCCTCAGATATTACTACAATACTGAAAACAGCTCAGCAATTTAAAGAAGTATTACAGCGTCCTGTAAAAAAAGTTCCCAGTTTAAGAGATGTAACCATTGTAAATTTATTTTACGAAAATAGCACCCGTACTCGTATTAGCTTTGAGTTAGCACAAAAACGTTTAAGTGCCGATTCTATAAATTTCACTACATCATCTTCCTCTGTATCAAAAGGCGAAACACTTTTAGATACAGTAAACAATATCTTAAGCATGAAGGTGGATATGGTGGTAATGCGGCATAGTGCTAGTGGTGCTCCACATTTTTTGGCTAAGCACATTCCTGCAGCTATTGTAAATGCTGGCGATGGCATTAACGAACATCCTACACAAGCGTTGTTAGATGCTTTTAGTATTCAAGAAAAATTAGGAACCCTAAAAGGTAAAAAAATCGTTTTGGTGGGGGATATTATGCACAGCCGTGTGGCCTTAAGCAATATTTATCTGCTTAAAAAAATGGGAGCAGAAGTAATGGTAGCTGGGCCGCCAACTTTAATACCTAAATATATTACCGAGGCTTTAGATGTAAAAGTGGAATACAACCTCAAAAAAGCCTTGCAATGGTGTGATGTTGCTAATGTATTGCGAATTCAGTTAGAAAGGCAAAACCAAGTTTTATTTTCATCGCTAAGAGAATATAATTTAGCTTACGGAGTAAGTAAAAAATTATTAGATGGGTTGGGAAAAGAAGTTGTAATTATGCATCCTGGTCCTATAAATAGAGGAGTAGAAATTGATAGCGATGTGGCAGATGGTAACCAATCCATTATTTTAAATCAAGTAGAAAACGGAGTGGCAGTAAGAATGGCGGTGTTGTATTTGTTAAGTGGAAGAGGGAATAGTTGAAATAATAATGGATAATTGTTTAATTGATAATGGATAATTGTTTTGAAGTGTAAACTCAAATCATAAATCAAAAAATCATAAATCAAAAAATCACAGATGAGAATTTGCCTTTTCCCTGGAACTTTTGACCCATTAACCTTAGGTCATGTTGATATCATAAATCGTTCTATAAATTTATTTGACAAGATAGTTGTTGGAGTAGGTATTAATTCAAATAAAAGCCCCATGTTTAGTGCAGAACAGCGGTTAGAGTGGATTGCAGAAATTTATAAAAACACCGATAAAGTTTTTGGTGCTGTATATGATGGCTTAACTATTGATTATTGCAAAAAAATTGGCGCCAATTTTATTTTAAGAGGTATTAGGTACGTAAGCGATTTTGAATATGAAAAAACTATTGCAGATGCCAATAGAGCCATGGACGCTTCAATAGAAACTATTTTTTTAACTGGGGAGCCTAAATATACTTCTGTAGCCAGTACCATTGTAAGAGATATTATTCGAAATAATGGCGATGCTTCACCTTTTTTACCACAAGCAGTTATTGATACTATTGCAAATGGTCATTAGTCAATAGTCATTAGTGAGCAACCCAATAAACAGTAAACACAAAACTCCAAACAGTATGTCTATTTGGTTCAAAAAAGATCTAACGCTAAGCGATTTAAAACCTCTTACGCCCAATACCATGGGTCAGCATTTAGGGATGGAATGGGTAGCCATTGGCGATGATTTTTTGCAAATGCGTATGCCTGTAGATGATCGTACAAAACAACCCTATGGTCTTTTACATGGCGGAGCTAGTTGTGCTTTAGCCGAAACTATTGGCAGTGTCGCTTCTTATTTTGTGGTAGATAATACGAAGTTTATTTGTGTAGGATTAGAAATAAATGCAAACCATGTACGTAGTGCTAGAAAAGGTTTTGTAACAGCTACGTGTACTCCTTTACACATAGGTGCAAGTACACATGTGTGGGATATTAAAATTACAGATGAAAGCCAAAAGTTAGTTTGTATAAGTAGATTAACAGTAGCTATACTTAAGAAACAATCTTTATAATCTGTGAATTAATCTGTGCCAATCTGTGCCAATCTGTGGTAAAGCTCCTACGCCTCATCAAAAAATTTACTCATTATATCTTTTATTGAAGCATACGTATTACTCATGGGTTGCTTAATATTTTTTGTAGCCACCCATTTTATGGCTGTAATATCTTCTTCGGTTTGCGGTACTAATTTTTGCTCATCTTTACAAATTAAGTAAAACCAATGTGTGGTTTTAATAAAATGTTTACCAAACGCATTGTAGGTATGGTAGGTTTCTCCAATTTTCTTTTTTAGGGTAAGATGTGTTAAACCTGTTTCTTCTTCAATTTCTCTAATAGCAGCCTCATCTTCCTTTTCGCCTTTTTCAATTTTGCCTTTGGGTAAATCCCATTTGCCAAGACGTTCAATAAACAATATTTCTTTTTTATTATTTTGTACAATTCCGCCTGCGGCTTCTATTGGGGTAAAATGATGAAAAAATGATTTTTTTAGGGCTTTAAAATCGCTGTGTAAAATTACTCCAGCATGAAACTGTGGCTTTACAATTTCATGCAATAAACTTTTGATAGCATTACTCGAAAATTCATCAATAAAAACAGCATCGGGGTGATGCAAAATTTCTTTTAAGGCCACAGTTAACTCATCACACAAAAAAACTGGCTTATCATCAAAGTAAATAGGTATGTGCATAATAAAATTTCTATTTTTAAAATAGTAAATACAATTTTGCGGCATGACAAATGAAAAAGCTGTTGCCGAAAAACTTTTACAAAGTAATGCAATAAAATTAAATCCCACACAACCTTTTACTTGGGCTAGTGGTTGGAAAAGCCCAATTTACTGCGATAATCGTAAGGTTTTATCTTTCCCATACATAAGAGATTTTATTAAAAGCGAAATGTGCAATGTAGCTTTTGAACAATTTGCCGAGGCAGATATGTTAGCTGGCGTTGCTACAGCAGGTATTGCTTGGGGTGCTATGGCCGCCGATCAACTTAAGCTGCCCTATATTTATGTACGTCCAAAACCTAAAGAACATGGCCTAGGCAACCAAATTGAAGGGTTTTATGAGCCAAACCAAAAAGTATTGGTTATAGAAGACCTAATTAGCACAGGTAAAAGCAGCTTACAAGTGTGTGAAGTATTAAAAAAGGAAGGGTTACAAGTAATAGGCATGGTAAGTATTTTTAATTATGGTTTTGCTGTGGCAGACGAAGCCTTTAAAGCCGCTGGTATTCCTTATAAATCGCTTACTAATTACCCTACTTTAATTGAATTAGCTATTGAAAAGGGCATTGTAACCGCTGAACAACAAAACACTTTGTTAAAATGGCAAGCTGACCCTGCCAATTGGAACGGAATTTGATAATTTTATAGCATGAAGAAATTTACAATTACCTTAATTACTCTTTTAAGCCTTTACGTAGGCAGTTTTGCACAGCAAAAAGTATCGCAAAAGGCGGTTATAAGCATACCAGGGCTACAGCCATGTGAGGAATGTGCAGAAAAACTACAATTAGTTATAAGTAGAGAAGAAGGCGTAACAGGCATTGTAATTAATGTAAAAAAGAAAACTATTACTGCCACTTGGCTTACCGATAGAACCAGTTTAGAAAATATTAAAGTAGCCATTGCCAATTTAGGGTACAAGGCAGATGATATTGAAGCTGAAGAAACAGCTTATAAAAGGTTGCCTAAATGCTGTAAAATACCTGAGGTTTCTACAATAACACCACCCAAAAGGCAATAAAAAAATTTGTAAAAACAAGTTAAATACCACCTTGTAAAAGAGTGGTATTTTTATTTTAAAGGACTCAATTGATGCTTTCCCTCATAATTTACTGGGAAAGATTTAAACACATTGGCAATACCCACTTTTACCTTACCTGTAACTTTTACCGTTACTTCTTTATTAAAAAGGGTAGAATATAGATTTTTAAAAACGTTTTTTGTATCCACATCTATGGATAAAGGGAGGGTAAAATCACTTCTTTTTTTAATATTTATTTGATACTCCTGAGAGGTGGTTCCTAAAAATATGCCATCAACATACACATCCAAATCTGTTTTCTTTAGCTGCACTCCAAAGTTGTTTGGGTTGTAATATATTAAATCAATATTTACTTTGGTGGTACTTGCCCCTAAACTACCCAACGAAAAATTGGTATAATCTTTATAAACAAACTCCTTAGGTGTACGACAGCTTGTCATAAATAAAACAGCAAATACAAATACGATGGAGTAGGGGAAAGCAAGGCCTTTTAGGTTATTAATCTTCATGCTTAAAATTAATAAAAAAAAACTAATGACCCAAAGCAGCTGTATTATTTAAGATTATTTTGGCTAATAAATATAGTAAAAGCTAAAATTAGTTCTATAAAATAGTGGGGATTAAATACTAAGTAAAGTGACAATAAAAAAAATTAATAATAAAATGGTTTTAAATTTATTATGATTTTTATTGAAATATTTAATTTAAACTAAAATCTATTATTTTGCATGAAATTGATTCAATCTTAACTATATTACTT
>JAGNRZ010000040.1 GCA_017988335.1 Ferruginibacter sp. | reverse complement strand
TCCTAAAACTTGGACTTCTACTTCAAAAAAAGAAAATATTAAAGTAGTGCATGTAGTAAGCAGCAGCAAGTTTGCCAAAAAAGCCGAGGAGGCTGGTTGCGATGCAGTGGTTGCAGAAGGTTTTGAAGCTGGTGGGCATAATGGGAAAGAAGAAACTACTACATTGGTTTTAATACCCTTGGTAGCTAATGCTGTAAAAATACCTGTAATTGCTGCAGGTGGTATTGCAACGGGAAGGCAAATGTTTGCATCTATGGTGCTGGGAGCTAGTGCGGTGCAAATAGGTAGTAGGTTTGTGGCTAGTGAAGAAGCATCATCTCACATAAACTTTAAAGAAAAAATTGTGAGTTTACCGGAAGGAGAAACCATGCTAGCCTTAAAAAAATTAACAGCAGTTCGATTAGTAAAAAATAAATTTTATAATGAGGTTAAATTAGCTGAAGATAAAGGTGAAAGCGAAGATGAATTAAAAAATATTTTAGGTAGAGCTAGAGCAAAAAAAGGAATGTTTGAAGGAGATATGGAAGAAGGGGAATTAGAAATAGGACAAGCAGCATCATTAATTAAAAAAATAATGCCAGCAGCCGAAATTGTAAAAGAAATATGGTGTGAGTTTGTTGAAATACAAAAACAACCGCTAAAATAAATTGTTACCTTTGCCCGATTTTAAAAACGGGCAAATAATTCAACTACAAATGAATAGAAATTTTTTTATAGGTAAATTTAGCTTTGCAAAAGCAGTAATATTGTTTTTGTTTTTAATTGGATTGCAAGTTAATGCCCAAGCACAACCGCCTACAGATCCTAGTAAAAGTGAAGGTAACGAGTTACCAGCAACACAAATGGCACCAGCCGCAGTTTATGAACTGTTAAAAGATAAAGGAGGAGATAAAAAAACAGGAAAAGAGTTAAATAAAAGTATAAAGGATAAAATTGATAAAGATAGTTTAGTCAAAGAAAACACACCACAATCTAAACCCGTAACAGAACAAACCTATGGTATGAATTTGTTTAGAGGTGGTGCAGTAGCACAAATATCAGAGTTATCTACACCTCCATTGGACTATCCCATAGGTGTCAACGACCAAATAATTGTTTCTATGTGGAATGGTGCCGAAGCTACTTTGGATTATACTGTAGCAAGGGATGGTTCAATATTCCCGGCCTCAATAGGTAAAATTTATTTACAAGGACTAACGTTTGGCAATGTACGTTCAATGCTAATGCAACGGTTTAAAGCCTTTGTGCCAGCCAGTACCAATTTGACGGTTTCATTAGGACAACCTCGTTCAATAAATGTAAATGTTGCAGGCGAAGTTAATAAGCAAGGACCCGTAACTGTTTCTGCATTTACCAATGCATTTAATGTAATTGCCATGGCAGGTGGTGTTACCGATTTAGGTAATTTAAGGTCTATTTTAATTAAAAGAAATGGTAGGGTAATTGATGAATTAGATGTGTATAAATACTTAACCACAGGCGATTTTGGTAAGCACATTTATTTAGATAACAATGATTTTGTAATTGTACAAACTGCTGAAAAAAGTGTAAAGGCAGAAGGCAAATTTAAACGCCCCATGTATTACCAATTAAAAAAAGGCGAAGGTGTAAAAGCCTTATTAAAGTATGCTGGCGGTTTAGAAAAAGATGCCTTTAGTAGTGGCATGAAAATTTATAGAACAGAATTAGAAAGACAAGTAATTAAAGATGTAAATGCAACAGCTATAATTAATCCAACAAACGACCCTCGTTTTGCAAAGGAAGATTATGATTTAGTTGATGGTGATATTGTAAAAGTAATTGCAGTAAATCCGGGCTTAATAAATAAGGTAGAGTTAAAAGGGGAAGTATCTTATCCTGGATTATATGAAATAAGAAAAGGCGATAAGTTATTTGACTTAATTAATAGAGCTGGTGGTATTACTCTTAATACGTATTTGCCTAGAGCCTACATCTTTAGAGGAGGAGGTGATAGTACAAATATTAAAACTAGTAGGGTAGATGTAAATTTAACTGATATTACAAAGAACGATACTGCTAGCCAGTTTAATGTAAATATTTATGCCAATGATCAAATTTTATTATTTAGCAATAATCAATTTGGAGATAGGCAATATGTAGAAATCTTTGGTGAAGTACGTAAAGAAGGTAAAGTAAATAAATATGGTGGGATGACATTACAAGATTTATTGTATTTATCAGGAGGGTTAAAGCAATCTGCCGAATATGGTAGAATAGAAATTTCAAGTGTGATAGATGTTGACTCTGCCAAAAGAGATCAAAGGCCTACTAGAACTGTATTAAAAACATACAAAGTATTACCAACGTTAGAGCTTGACAGTGTTTCAGCAAAATATATTTTAAAGCCATACGACCAAGTTTATGTTAGAAAAAATCCATCATTTGAATTGCAACAGCTAGTTCAAGTTAATGGGCTGGTGAAATATCCTGGGCCATATCCACGTCTTGATAAATACGAAAGACTTTCTTCATACATAGCTAGATCTGGAGGATTAAAAGAATATGCAGATGTAGCAGGAGCAATTTTGTACAGAAAGAAAACTCAATATTATAGCGAAAATGTAACAAAAAAAATATCAAGTGTTACAGACTCTTTAGGAAATTTAAAATTAGACTCAGCTCAAATATCAATCGCAGAAGCAGCACAAGAGCCTGTAAGTATAGATTTGTACAAAGCACTTAAACATAAAAATTCAAAACATGATATAGTTTTGCAAGAAGGTGATATCATTTTTATACCAGAAATAAATCCATTTGTAAATGTAAAGGGTACTGTTCAATCGCCACTTAAACTTACTTTTGATAAAGAACATACCAATGTAAATTACTATATTGATAAAGCAGGAGGGTTTGGAATAAGGCCATGGAAAAGAAGAGTGTATGTAACGTATGCAAATGGAAAAAGTAGACGTACTACTAATATACTATTTTTTCATTTTTATCCAAAGGTACAAGAAGGTGCAACTATTACAGTGCCGTTTAGGCCAGAAGGAAGAGAAGTAACCGATGCTGTAATACAAGTAGTTTTAGCTAGTATACCCATTGCTGTTGCTGCAGTAATAGCTAGAGCTATTAAATAAGTTAACTGATTTACAAATTTTTGAAATGAATACAGCTCAATTAATAAAACAACTTTTAAACAGATTAAAAAAACTTAGCTGGTTAATTCTATTAATGGGCTTAATTGGCGGTGGAGTATTTTATTACTTGGCTAAGCAAAATGTAAAATTATATATAGCAAAAGCTACTGTATTTCCATTAAATTCATCGGGTGATGGCAGCGGGGGCAGTTCATCAATAAGTAGTTTATTAGGATTGGCAGATGCCCCTAAATCGTTTACTGCGGATGCCTCTATAAATATAGTAGAATTAGCTACTAGCCGCAGAACTAGAGAGGCGGTTGCAACTACCAAAATACCAACTATGCAAAACAAAACTATTGCAGAGTTATTGGTAAATGAAAATAATAAACATACTGGTTTTATGCAATTTGTACCCATTCAAATGCCTACAGATAGTTTATGGTTAACAAATACGGGTAGTGGGCTTTTAAAAGATGGGTTTAATGCTAAAATTGGTAAAAATGGAATATTGGAGCTATACTTTCAAAATAGTAATCCTGATTTAGCAAGAGAAATTAGCTATGTATATATTGAAAAGCTATCGGAATTTTACATAGAATTAAAAAAGAAAAAAGCGCAAATTGATTTTGAATTTGCAGTGCAGAAAGCAGATTCATTAGCTAATGTATTAAAAGTATTAGATGCAAAGGCAGTATCACTAGATGAAAAAACTTTTTTTACCGATGAGGGATTAAAAAGGTATAGTATTCCTAAAGTTAACTTACAGCTAGAAAAACAAACTGTACAATCACAATATTATTACGCTGTAAGTAATAGAGAAGGTGCTGCATATCGTTTACAAAAGGAAACGCCAATTATTGAAGCTTTAGATAAGCCTGAGCCCCCATACGATATTATACAAAAATCAAAAATGACCTATATTTTAATAGGAAGTTTTATAGGTTTATTTATAGGCTTAATTTTAGTAAGCTGGAAAGTAATTAGTAACTATTTAGGATCTGAACTTAATAAAGCAATTGAAAAAGCTACTAAAGTTAAAGAGCCAGAACCTACAACCACAGCTTAATTTTTAAACGCCCACTTAATCATTTCTTTCCAACTTGGCTTTTTGCCATACATAAGAATACCTGTACGGTAAATTCTTGCGGCAAACCATGTTGTACACATAAAGCCTACAATAAGCATAGCCATTGATAAGCCTAGTTGCCACCATGGAACTGTTGTCGGTACACCAAATGGAATACGAGCCATCATTACAATTGGAGAGCTAAATGGAATAATACTTGCCCATACAGCTATTTTACTACTTGGATTAGATATAGCTGGAGTCATTAAAGCGATAGAAAAAATGACAAGCATTGTTATGGGGAAACTAAGTGATTGTGCTTCCCTCATATCTTCATTAATAGCACTACCAATTGCTGCATATAACGAAGAATAAAAGAAAAACCCTCCCAATAAATAAAATACAAAACAACCTACAACCAAAGGGATATTAACGGTAGTAAAAACTGTTTGTATTTTACCAACAACATCGGAGGCAGCCCCAGTAGCAGCCCCAGAGGATTTAGTTAAATTGTAAATTAAAAAAATGCAAGCAATCCAAATTAAAAATTGAGTAAGGGCTACCATGCCAATTCCTACAATTTTACCTATCATTAATTGAAATGGTTTTACACTAGATACAACAACCTCTGCAATTCTATTTGTTTTTTCTTCGGTAACCCCCATCATTACTTGACTGCCGTACAATAACAAAATTAAATACATTAAAAAACCACACACATAGCCAATCATTGTAGCAGCTCCTGCATTAGCTGTTTTATTTTTTTCGTTATTTAATTTCAGAGAAATATTTTTTGCAATAATTTTTTCTTTTATAGTATCAATACCCAAACTATCGTTTCTTATTTTTTTCCAAGCATTATTCAGTTTTTTTTCAATAGGAAAAAATGCCCCTAATCCAAATGATTTTTTGGTATTGACTGAAACACTATCCATTCCTTTCTTCCAATCAAAATTTTGAGGAATAACAATATAGCCATCATACCCCAAAGAGTCAAACTGTGTAATAATATTTTCTTTTTCTCCAATAGAAGTTATTAAATTTAACTTGTTTAAGGTATCACCTTCACTGGTTTGAGTAATTAAACTTTGGGTAAACAATCCACTATTATCTAGCAAAGCTACCTTTAAATTTTCCTTAGTTTTATCAGCAATATAGCCAGTGCCAAAAATTAATGCCAAGTATAATAATGGAAAAAGAATAGTGCCAATTATAAAAGTTTTTTTTCTTACTCTAGTTAAAAACTCTCGTTGTATAATTAATGAAATTTTTTTCATTGTATAAGTTTAAAATTATTTTTTATGCAGAAATGGTTTCAAATTGACGAGCCGTAGGAGTGCCTTCTACCAATTTTATGAATATTTCATTTAGAGATGGTAGTATTTCTTTAAATGAAACAATATTGCTACCATTGTTTATAAAATGACTAAGTACATCATTTGCTTTAAAACCTTCATTTATTTTTACAATTAACTCTTGTTTATGTGTATTTAATAATTGAAATGAATTTGCATTAATGCTAGTAGGTATGTTTTCTAGTTGAACACTAAATAAGTTTTCCTTAAAGCTTTGTTTTACATCAGTAACAGTACCGTCTAAAATTTTCTTTCCTTTATTTACTAAGGCTATATGATTGCAAATTTCTTCTACTTGCTCCATCCGATGTGTACTAAAGATAATGGTAGTACCGTTTTGAGCTAATCTGTAAATTTCATCTTTAATTAAATTAGCATTAATAGGATCAAGTCCACTAAAAGGTTCGTCTAAAATAATTAAATCGGGCTCATGTAACACGGTAATTACAAATTGCAATTTTTGTCCCATGCCCTTACTTAAATCTTCTACTTTTTTGTTCCACCAACTCTCCATTTCTAATCGCTTAAACCAGCCTTTTATTTTGTGCATTGCATCTTGCTTTCCCAAACCTTTTAGTTGTGCTAAGTACAAAGCTTGTTCACCAATTTTCATTTTTTTGTATAAGCCTCTTTCTTCAGGCATGTAGCCTATGTATTTGGCATCATTTTCTGGATTAAATTTTTTGCCTTTTAAAATTATTTCTCCAGCATCCGGATAAAATATTCCAGTAATCATCCTTATTAATGTTGTTTTACCAGCTCCATTAGGACCAAGCAAACCAAAAATTTGCCCTTTAGGTATTTCTAAACTAATATCATCTACTGCTTTTTGTGTGGCAAAATATTTTTTAAGATTGTGGAGTTCTAATATATTCATAGTTGAGTTGTTGTGGTGTAAATGTACCTTGTAGTTTTGTAATAAAAAAAATTGAAAATTATAAGCGGCAAAATTTAGGTATAAACTAATGCTACAATTTAGATGTAAGCACATTAAAACATTCTTTTGCCACCCTTTCACCATCCATTGCTGCACTTGCAATGCCGCCAGCATAACCAGCACCTTCTGCACATGGGTATAAATTACTTAATTGCGGATGTGTAAGTGTTTCACTATTTCTAGGAATACGAACAGGGGAGGATGTACGACTTTCTGTTGCAATAACAACTGCATCATTAGTAAAGTACCCATTCATCTTTTTGCCAAATTCAATAAAACCTTTAGCTAAAGCATTATAAACAAAATTGGGCAACACCTCTTTTAAATTGGTAGCATGTAAGCCAGGCTGATAGCTACATGTAGGTAAGGTTGATGAAGATTTATTGCTACTAAAATCTACCAGGCGTTGTGCTGGGGCTACAAATTTTCCGCCACCTGCGGCATAACAAGTTTGCTCTACCATCTGTTGAAAATAAAGTAAAGCCAATGGATTTTTTTCTAAACTGGCTAAACGCCTAAACCTCTCTAAACCTTCTAAACTTTTTATAGCATCTTCTAATTCAACAGTTACCACCATGCCACTATTAGCGTAAGGATTATTTCTTTTACTTGGGCTCCATCCGTTTACAACTAATTCGTTTACACTTGTTGCGGCTGGTGCAATTATGCCACCTGGACACATACAAAAACTAAATACACCTCTGCCATTTACTTGCTGTACCAAGGAGTAAGCTGCTGGTGGTAGCACTGGGTTTGTAGCATTACTTTTATATTGACAACTATTTATCAACTCCTGCGGATGTTCAATACGAACACCTAATGCAAACGGTTTAGCTTCTATTAAAATGTTTTTTTTATGGAGTAGTTCAAAAATATCTCTTGCACTATGACCAGTTGCTAAAATAAATGCATTGCCACTAAATGTATTGCCATCGTCTGTTTTTACAGCTTTTACTTTATTATTTTCAATAGCAAAATCAACTACTTTTTTTTCAAATAAAAACTGCCCACCACAATCTACAATTTGCTGCCGCATGGCTGTAATAATATGTGGTAATTTATTGGTGCCAATATGTGGATGTGCTTCGTACAAAATTTTTTCATCGGCACCAAAACGTACAAAATGATTTAGTATTTTATCAATGCTTCCACGTTTATTGCTTCTGGTATAAAGTTTACCATCGCTATAAGTACCAGCACCGCCTTCGCCAAAGCAATAATTACTTTCGGGGTTTACAATACCTTCTTTATTAAGTATAGCTAAATCTCGTCGTCTTGCTCTTACATCTTTACCTCGTTCTAAAATAATAGGCTTAATACCATCTTCAATTAATTGTAATGCAGCAAATAAACCTGCTGGGCCGGCACCAATTATTACAACACTATTTTTTGAATTAGTAACATCTTTAAAATTGGTATCTAATAATGTTCTTGAATGAAATGGCTCGTTGATAATGGCTTGTACGGTTAAATTAACCCAAATAGTTTTTGCCCTAGCATCAATCGATTTTTTTTGAATATGAAAACCCGTAATGGTATTTTCTTTTACACCACAGGTATTGGCAATGTATTTTTTTATGGTGCTATCGTCTGCGGCCTCTGTTGGCAGTAGTTTTAAAGTAACGGTTTGTTGCATACGTTTGGGTTTTATCCAAAAAGTGACTACAAAAGTAATATAATATGATTTACGTCATGTTTTTTCTTGATAGGCATCATTATAATTATTTACTGGAGTGTAGATATTTGGGTTTGTTAACTAAAACTTATTTTATGGAATGTAATGTAGGAAAAACAGACAAAACAATACGATTGGCACTTGCTATAATAATTGCAGGTGTTGGTTATTATTATAAAAGTTGGTGGGGGCTTGTAGCTATTGTACCACTACTAACAGGAGTTATTTCTTTTTGCCCTTTGTATAAAATACTAGGTATGAATACATGTAAAAAAAGCAAGTAATGCCTCAAGTAGATGTGATTGAAAAAATAGTGCCTACAACTACTAATTGTTATCATTGTGGCGAAAGCTGCAATGATATTTCTATATATATAGATGATAAAGCATTTTGCTGCGAAGGCTGTAAGCAAGTATTTTTATTGCTTAGCGAAAAAGATTTGTGTGTATATTATGATTTTGATAAAAACCCAGGATTAAAGGCTAAAGGTAAATTTGTAAATGATAGGTTTGCTTATTTAGACGATGTTGGTATTATCCAAAAATTAGCACAATACCAAAGCGATACACAAATCAACATTACATTTTCACTGCCACAAATGCATTGCTCATCTTGTATTTATTTGTTAGAAAATTTACATCGCATAAATGAAAACATAATTAAATCACAAACCAATTTTCAACGTAAGGAAGTTTTTATAGTCTTTAATCCTCAAAAAATTTCTTTACGCAAAGTAGTTGAGCTTTTAGCTTTTATTGGTTACGAACCCAATATTAGTTTAAAAGATGTGGCGGCAAAGAAAACATCATCTTTTAATAGAAGTCGTATTTATAAAATTGGTGTTGCTGGTTTTTGCTTTGCTAATATTATGATGTTAAGCTTTCCTGAATATTTTTCATCTGGCAATATTGAAAATAATAGATTAAAGGAAACATTTACTTGGCTTAACTTAGGTTTGTCTTTGCCTGTTTTATTTTATAGTGCTTCCGATTTTTTTGTATCCGCTTGGAAAGGAATTCGGCAACGGTTCTTAAATATTGATGCGCCAATTGCTTTGGCTATATTAGTAACATACATTCGTAGCTATTACGAAATTGTAAGTGGTAATGGTGCTGGTTATTTAGATTCTGGCACAGGCATTGTTTTTTTTATGCTTATTGGAAGATGGTTTCAAGATAAAACCTATGATTCGTTTTCTTTTGATAGAGATTACCGTTCGTACTTTCCATTAGGAGTAAGTGTTGTAAAAGACGGTGTAGAAAAAAATATTCCTGTTACGCATTTGCAAAAGGGAAATAAAATAGTAATTAGAAACGAAGAAACTATTCCTGCTGATGCTTTGCTATTGAATGGAAATGCTAACATTGACTATAGCTTTGTAAGTGGAGAAAATACACCACTCCAAAAAAATGTAGGAGAATTAATTTATGCCGGCGGCAAACAAATAGGTAGTGCCATTGAACTAGAAGTAATGGGAGAAGCTTCACAAAGTTATATTACACAACTTTGGAATAATAATATTTTTGCAACCAAAAAAAATGAAGAAAAATCTTTCATTCATCCCTGGAGCAGATACTTTACGTTAGCACTATTTACAGTAGCCATTGCCACTTTAATCTATTGGAGTTTTGTAGATACAACAAAAATATTACCAGCCGTTTCCTCAGTACTAATTGTAGCATGCCCTTGTTCACTTTTATTGTCTGCAACATTTACGCATGGTAATATGCTACGCATTTTTGGTAAAAATAAATTGTATTTAAAAAATGTATCAGTAATAGAAGCATTAGCAAAAATAAAATCGGTAGTATTTGATAAAACAGGTACCATTACACAAAATAGTGCATCGTCAATAAATTACGAAGGCACTCCGCTAACAACTGCTGAAACAAAATATGTAAAAGCATTGGCTTCACAATCATCGCATCCACTAAGTAAAATAATTGCTTCGTTTTTAAATGCAGAGGCTGCTCCAAAAAATGCGATTGAAAATTTTAAAGAATACACAGGAAAGGGTGTAGTGGCAACCGTTAATGGCAGTGAAATTAAAATGGGTTCAGCCACATTTATTAATGAATGTAGTAATCATCTAATAAATTTTGATACTAACGGATCACATGTGCATGTGGTGATAAACAATGTGCACTTAGGTAAATTTAATATTAGTAATGTGTATAGAGATGGAGTGCCTAATTTGATAAAAGAGTTGAAACAAGAAAAAATAAAATTGTCATTACTCTCTGGTGATAACGACACAGAAAAAGATAATTTAAAAAAGATTTTTGGTGCAGATGTAGAAATGAAATTTAAGCAATCACCACAAGATAAATTTGATTACATAAAAAATTGCCAATTAAATAATGCTAATGTACTAATGCTCGGAGATGGTTTAAACGATGCTGGAGCTTTAATGCAAAGTAATGTAGGCATTGCAGTTAGCGATAATACTGCACAATTTTCACCTGCTTGCGATGCAATTTTAGCTGGAGAAAATGTAAACCTATTGGCAAAATTTATTGCCTATGCCAAATCGGGTAAAAATATAGTAACTGCAAGCTTTATTTTATCAATACTGTATAATATTGTAGGCTTATCCTTTGCCGTACAGGGTATTTTATCGCCAATGGTGGCCGCTGTTTTAATGCCAGCTAGTAGTATAAGTATTGTAATATTAGTTACTGCTCTTTCTTCATTAAGTGCAACCAGAAAAGGTTTACAGTAATATAAACACTTAGTAGAGTACTCGTTATTTGTTTTTTACTTCTTTATAATTCAAAAATAAAATTAACATACTGCAAAACATTACTAATGCCGTAACCAGCAAAGCTTCGTTTATATAAGGAAGGTTAGTGTAATATAAAGCAGCAACACCTTGTGCCATTAAAAAAAATTCGTTTATAATTACTCCAATACTAAATAGAGTAACTGATATTATTGTGTTTTTATTTGAGGCAATAATTTTATTGGCAAACATATTACCTAAAAGAAAAAGCGTAATTACACCCAATAACACTAGGTGCAAATAACCAATTACAATAGGCCTAAAACCAAATGCTAATGTGCTTAAAGATGGAATGGTAGAGCCTAATTGTAATAAAAATTTTATGCTTAAAGCAATGCCAGATAATATTAAAATCCATCTTCCAACAACAGTTAATGATTCTTTAAAATGAACCAATTCATTTTTAACTATATTAATCGTTAATGCCCAACCCCAAACCTGCATAATGGCAGCTAAAATTACAAGTACATAAACCCATGTGGGAATATTCATCCAAAGAGCCGATAAAAAATATGCAGGAACCACAGCAAGCACAAACAAAATAAAAATAGTATGTAATTTTTTTTGCAAAACTGCTGCAGGAAATTTTGCCATCAACAAACCCATACAGGCAAAAAAGAACCAACCATTATATTGAAAATGAAGATAGAAATACTCGGATGCTAAATACCAGTTTTGATGTACAACTTTTTTAACCATCATAAATGCTAAAGCAAATGCCCCTAATGATGAAAATGCATTAAGTGCCAATGCTGCTTTAAACCATAAATGAGAAATGTTTTTTGTATTAAGCCTATTTAAATCTTTCCAAAAAACTACAGCAAAAATGTATCCTACAATTATTGAAAGGGTAGAAGCTATTATAGAAAATAATCCATAGCCTTCTATTGGAAAAGTAATAAGCATTGCATAGGCTGTAAATAAATTGGCTTTTAAAAGCCAATCATATTTTTTTAAAAGTGCGGCATCATTTTTTTGCTTTGCTAAATAATCAACTAAAAATATCATTAAGGCTTGTGTAATCCAGCCAGCAAATGCAAAGTGGGAGTGACCATGTAATAAATGCTTTTGATCAATAAAAGGGAGTGAATAAGCTATTTTATATCTTAAAATGGCTCCAATGCCTACTACAATAAGTAAATTTAATAAGGCAATTTTTAACCACTTTTTTGCAGAAAACGTCATAATTTACTTTTAACAAAGAAACCAAGCTACAAACTTTGTTTATATGATTAAAATCATAATCAGCAGTAAACTTTGCCTTTATCTATTGTTAGTTGCCCTTTTTGTTGCAAACTTTTAATTGTACGAATTACGGTTTCTACCCTTAGCCCCATCATATCTGCAATTTGTTGTCGGGTAAGTTTTATTTTATTGCATTTGGGGCAAATATTTTTTTTAGTTTGTTTAAAGTAACTAAGTAAAGAAGAAATGCTATGTTCAGGATTATGGTTTGCCATCTCTTTTAAAATCAAAAATTTAAAACGCAACCTTTCCGAAAGTAATTTGCTAAACTCAAAATGGATTGCATAATTTTCTTTTAAAAGTTGATGAAAAGAAGTACTATGTAACCTTAATATTACACTACTTTCATTGGCAATTGCTGTAGCAGCAAATGGTTGCCCATCAAACAATGGCAATTCGCCAAAACATTCTCCAGATTCAATCATAACTTGCAAAAACTCTTTCCCTTCTTCATTAATATTTACCCAACGTACACTTCCACTTACCAGTTGGTAATAAAATTGTGAGCAAGCACCTTCGTTAAAAATTATTTCATTAATAGCTACTTTTTTGTAAGCGGCACCCCAAGCTAATAAAACATCTATATCAATCATTTTATTTTTTTACGTGTATTGGTAAAGCTATTTCCTCTTAGCTTTTTAGGGAATGATAATTGTTATCTTTTGTTATGATTATAGTCATAATATAAATATTTGGAGCTTTTAAATTTACTGAATGTGATAAGAATCAACTTGTTAAGTAGTTTTAAAAGTAATGAAATAGTTGCCTAATTGCAACACAGTATAGATATGATGAAACGCATAAATTATAATAAATGCCTTGTGTAATCTTGTACATAATTTAAAACGTTAAATAAAAAATTATGAAAAAAATTGCAGTAATATCAGTGATTATTACAATACTAGTAGCTTGTGGTGGCGGAGCAGGTAGTGATACTAAACCTACAACTGACCCTTACGCAGTAAAACCTACAGAGACGGCTAAAGAAAACCCTTCTAATGATCCAAATAGAGGCTTAGGAAAATTTACTAAAGTTGAAATGGCAGCTTCATTAGATGCTGCAATGGCAGCTAATGGCGAAAAAGTTTTTGGAGTAAAATGTAGCAGCTGTCATAAACTTACTGATGAAAAATTGGTGGGTCCAGGTTGGAAGGGAGTAACAGCAAGACGTACACCAGAATGGATTATGAATTTTGCTACTAATACAGATGAAATGTTAAACAAAGATCCAGAAGCACAAGCTCAACTAGAAATTTGTTTAGTACGTATGCCTAATCAAAATTTAACTGATGATGATGCAAGAGCATTGTATGAGTTTATGCGTAAAAATGATGGCGTTAAATAAATCAATAATTAATTTTTATAAAATAATCATTATGAGAAATAATAAAACAATTATGGCAGCTGTTTTGGGTATCAGCTTGGTAGTAGGCTTTGCTGCCTGTAAACCCAAAAATGCTGGAAATGCTGTAAGTGCAGATGCTGCAGCAAAATCTTACGTACCACCTGGCAAGTACGATGAGTTTTACAATTTTGTATCTGGTGGTTTTAGTGGTCAAATGAGTGTGTACGGATTGCCATCGGGTCGTTTGTTTAGAGTAATTCCTGTTTTTTCGGTAGATCCTGAAAAGGGTTGGGGCTATAGCGAAGAAACAAAACCAATGCTAAATACATCGCAAGGTTTTGTTCCATGGGATGACTTACATCATACCGAACTTTCACAAACAAATGGTGAAATAGATGGCAGATGGATTTTTGGTAATGCAAATAATACACCAAGAGTTGCCCGTATTGATTTAACAACTTTTAGAACGCAAGAAATAATTGAATTACCAAATAGTGCAGGCAATCACAGTTCTCCTTTTATAACAGAAAATACGGAGTATGTTGTAGCTGGTACAAGATTTAGTGTGCCACCAGATGATAAAAATGGCGATGTGGGTATTAACACTTATAAGCAAAATTTTAAAGGCACTCTTAGTTTTATAAGTGTAGCTAAGGAAGATGGTAAAATGGATTTAGCTTTTCAAATTCAATGCCCAGGTGTAAACTTCGATTTAAGCCACTCAGGTAAAGGCAAATCTCATGGTTGGTTTTTCTTTAGTTGTTATAATTCAGAGCAAGCTAATACTTTGTTAGAAGTTAATGCATCGCAAAAAGATAAAGATTTTATTATGGCAGTTAACTGGAAAAAAGCGGAAGAATATTTAAAGGCAGGTAAAGGAAGAAAACAAGCAGTTAAGTATGCACATAATATATATAGTGATAAAACACATTCTGCTACATCTGAAATAAAAACAGAAGTAACTGTATTAGATGCTAAAGATTTAAAAGATATCTGTTACATGATTCCTTGCCCTAAATCACCACATGGTTGCGATGTTGACCCTACTGGTGAGTACATTGTAGGAAGTGGAAAATTAGCCGCATTAATTCCTGTTTTTAGTTTTGATAAAATTCAAAAAGCAATTGCAGATAAAGCGTATGATGGCGAATATGATGGCATTCCTGTAATTAAATACGAAGCTGCATTGTATGGCGAAGTTAAGAAACCAGGTCTTGGCCCTTTACATACCGAGTTTGATGGTAAAGGAAATGCTTACACAACTTTCTTTGTGTCTAGCGAAGTTGTAAAATGGAATATTAAAGATTTAAAAGTGTTAGATAGAGCACCTACATATTACTCTGTTGGTCACTTATGTATTCCGGGTGGTGATAGTAAAAAACCAAATGCAAAATATTTAATTGCATATAATAAAATTACTAAGGATAGATATTTGCCAACAGGACCAGAGCTTGCACAAAGTGCACAGTTGTACGATATAAGTGGCGATAAAATGCAGCTTATTTTAGATTTTCCTACTATTGGTGAACCACACTATGCACAAGCAGTTGCAGCAGATGTTATAAAAACTAAATCACTTAAGTTTTTTAAATTAGAAGAAAACTCACATCCGTATGCAGCAAAAGGTGAAAAGGAAGCAAAGGTGGTTAGGGAAGGAAATAAAGTTCATGTTTATGCGACCGCAATTCGTTCACATTTTGCACCAGATAATATTGAAGGTATTAAAATGGGAGATGAGGTTTATTTTCATCTTACCAATTTAGAGCAAGATTGGGATGTACCACATGGCTTTGCCATAAAAGGTGCTGCAAATGCTGAGTTATTGTTTATGCCTGGAGAAACACAAACATTAAAATGGGTGCCAACTAAAGTGGGTATTTATCCAATGTATTGTACTGATTTTTGTAGTGCTCTACATCAAGAAATGCAAGGTTATATAAGAGTATCACCAGCAGGTAGTAATGTGCCATTACTATTTAGTACTGGTAAAAATGTAGCTACAGCAACAGCTGATACAGTTAAAAAGAAATAGTTTATTAAGCAAAAAATAAGGTTGGGGCAGGGTTTTTATGCCTGCCCCTTTTTTATGAATAAAAACACATAAAATGAAAAGTTCAAGAATACAAGGTTGGATAAGAATAATGTTAATTTTATGTGCTACTGCATTAATAGCAGTATTATTTTTACCTATGTGGAGGATAGATTTAGAAGCTCCTCAATATCCAGAGGGATTAACATTATTAATTTATCCAAATAAACTAGGAGGCAATGTTGATATTATAAATGGATTAAACCATTATATAGGTATGAAAACAATGCATACCGAAGATTTTATTGAGTTTACACTTTTACCTTACATCATTGGTTTTTTTGCATTAGCCTTTATTTTAGTTGCGGTAATTGCAAAGCGAAAGTGGATGAATGTATTGTTTATTTTATTTGTTGCATTTGGCATACTTGCCATGTACGATTTTTGGAAATGGGAATATAATTATGGACACAATCTAAACCCAGATGCTGCTATTATTGTGCCAGGCATGGCGTATCAACCTCCATTAATTGGGTTTAAACAATTATTAAATTTTGGTGCTTATTCATTGCCACATATTGGGGGTTGGATATTTATTTCTGTAGGTGCTTTATTATTTTTATCAGTAGTGCTAGAGTGGCGAAAAAGTAAAATGAAAATAAATGCAACCAAACTTGCATTGCTGTTTGCCATTTCAATAACTATCTCATCTTGTAATGCAGCCCCAGAGCCTATTAAGATTGGTGTTGAGAATTGTCATTTTTGTAAAATGACAATAAGCGACGAAAAATTTGGAGCAGAATTAATTACAAAAAAAGGACGTATTTACAAATTTGATGATGCTATTTGCATTGTAAACTATCTTAAAACAAAAGATGTAGAACAAAGCAATATTAAAAATATTTATTTCACAAATTTTATTGACAATCATCAGTTAATTAATGTAGATAATGTATCATTTTTTAAAAGCGATAATTTAAGAAGCCCAATGAATGGCAATATTGCAGCATTTGATAATATTGATGGTTTGAAAAAAGTACAACAATCAATGCAAGGCAATATTATTACATGGGAACAATTGGTAAAACCTTGAAAAATTTACTAAATATATTACCTCTCCTTTTTGTATCAATTTTTGTACATGCTAAAACTATTGTAGTTGGTAAGCAACAAGTAAATGTTACAATACAGCAAGCACTTGAAATTGCCGAAGCTGGTGATTCTGTTTTGGTAGAAGCAGGGATATACAAAGAAAAAAATATAATTATAAGTAAAGCTATTTATTTTATTGGGTTAAATTATCCTGTTTTAGATGGTGAAAATAAATATGAAATTGTTTCAATAAAATCAAATGGTGTTTTAATAGATGGATTTAAAGTTATTCATTCAGGCATTTCAAGCATAGAAGATTTTGCAGGTATTAAAATTTATAATTGCAGAGATATTGTAATTAAAAACAACATACTTGACGATACATTTTTTGGAATTTATGCTCAGCAAGCCACTAATTGTACAATAGAAAAAAATACACTTAAAGCTTATGCCAAAGAGGAGCAACAAAGCGGTAATGGCATTCACTGCTGGAAAAGCGATAGTATGAAAATTATTGCCAATACAATATCGGGGCATAGAGATGGAATTTATTTTGAGTTTGTAACCAATTCCATCATTTGGCGAAATACTTCCTATAATAATATGCGTTATGGTTTACATTTTATGTTTTCCAACAACGATTCTTACATAACCAATATTTTCAAAAATAATGGGGCAGGTGTTGCAGTTATGTTCAGTAATCATGTTACAATGATTCATAATTATTTTGAAGAAAACTGGGGAGATGCTGCCTATGGATTACTGTTAAAAGAAATTTCGGATAGTTATATTTCAAATAACCGGTTTACAAAAAACACTACAGGCATACACATGGAAGGCACAAGTCGCATTAGTATGGAAAAAAATGTTTTTGAAAATAATGGCTGGGGCTTAAAAATACAAGCAAGCTGTATGGAAATTACTTTAACTAATAGCAATTTTGTAAATAACACATTTGATGTAGGAACTAATGGTAGCTTGGTTTTAAATACATTTAATAATAATTATTGGGATAAATACGATGGGTATGATTTAAACAAAGATAAAATTGGCGATGTACCTTATCGACCAGTTAGTATGTACTCAATGATTATAGAACAAACTCCGCCAGCAATGATATTGTTTAGGAGCTTTATGGCAACCTTGTTAGATAAAACCGAAAAAATTATACCCACACTCACACCTGAAAATTTAAAAGACGATAACCCTTTAATGAAACCACTACTATTATGATAATAGCCACAAATGTTTCAAAAAAATTTGGCAAGCTAAAAGCACTTGATAATATTTCGGTTTCTTGTAACAAAGGAGAGTGTATTGCTTTAATTGGTCCAAACGGAAGTGGTAAAACAACTTTAATCAAAAGCATTTTAGGTATGGTAGTTTGCGATAGCGGCTTTATTTCTTTTAATGGAAAAAATATTTTGCATGATTGGAAATATAGAGCCCACATTGGTTACATGCCTCAAATTGGTCGTTATCCCGATAATATGACCATAGGACAAATGCTAGATATGATGAAAGATATAAGGGGTAATAAAAAAACGATGTTAGATGAAGAATTAATTCAGCAATTTAAATTAAATGAATTACTGGAAAAAAGGATGAGAACATTGTCGGGTGGTACAAGACAAAAAGTAAGTGCAGCACTTGCTTTTTTATTTGATCCAGATGTGTTGATTTTGGATGAACCCACCGCAGGGCTTGATCCTTTGGCAGCTGAAATTTTAAAGGAAAAAATAATTACAGAAAAGAAAAAAGGGAAATTAATTTTAATTACATCGCATATTTTAAGTGAGCTAGATGATTTAGTTACACAGGTTATTTATATGCAGGATGGGATATTAAAATTTCATAAGAGTATTGAAGAGTTAAAGGTAGAAACTGGTCAAGAAAAATTAGCCAAGGCTATTGCAAGTGTAATGGTAAAATTGTAAACATGAAGAAAATTGTTAAATATGTAATTATTGATATACTGCGTAATAAAATTATACTAGCCTATACTTTATTTCTTCTGTTAATTTCGTTAAGCGTTTTTAATTTAGAAGATAATTCGGCCAAAGGCTTGTTAAGTTTGCTCAATATTATTTTAATAATTGTGCCGTTAGTAAGTATTTTATTTTCGGCAATTTATGTTTACAATAGTGCCGAGTTTTTAGAGCTTTTGGTAAGCCAACCATTAAAGCGTAAAACAATTTGGTTAAGCGTTTTTATTGGGCTTGCCAGTTCTTTGGCATTAGCCTTTTTTGTTGGTGCAGGTATTCCAATTTTACTATATGAAGCAACAGCCACAGGAATGATGATGTTGTGTATCGGGTTAATTTTATCAGTCATTTTTGTAGCAATAGCAATGCTAGCAGTAGTAAAAACTAGAGACAAGGCCAAAGGTATTGGTGTTACAATTTTATTATGGTTGTATTTTTCTTTGTTGTTTGATGGGCTTGTTTTATTCTTGCTTTTTCAGTTTGCCGACTATCCAATGGAAAAAGCAATGGTGGGTATTAGCACTTTAAACCCTATTGACTTAAGCAGAATTTTAATCCTACTTAAAATGGATGTATCTGCTTTAATGGGCTATACAGGAGCTATTTTTAAAAACTTTTTTGGAACACAAATTGGCGTTACTTTGTCTTTTTTGATATTATTACTTTGGGTTATTATTCCAACATGGTTATCACTTCGAAAGTTTAATAGAAAAGATTTATAGAGATTGCTAATACATAAATGTACAGTAATGAAAAAAGATATTTTAAATAAGGATGATATAATAATACTAATTGATGCTTTTTACGAAAAAGTAAAAGTAGATAGTGTTATTGGGTACATTTTTACAGATGTTGTAAAGGTTCATTGGGAAAAGCATTTACCAGTAATGTATAATTTTTGGGAAAATACATTGTTTTATACAGGCTCATACGAAGGTAACCCAATGGAATTACATAAGCATTTACACAAAGTAATGCCATTAACTGAAGCACATTTTACACAATGGACAACATTGTTTACTAATACTGTTGATGAATTATTTGAAGGGAAAAATGCAACTCTTGCAAAACAAAGAGCAATAAGCATTGCTACAGTTATGCAAATAAAAATTATTGCACATCAATCTAATAATAATATTTTATAAAGTTGTAAAATAAAAATAGCTGCAAAACGCAGCTATTTTTATGGGTTAGTAAGTAGTTATATTACTTAGCTGTTGGCGGTAATAACACACCATCAATTATATATACAATTCCGTTTGATGCTGGTACAGTTGCTACAACATTAGCGGTTCCGTTCACAACAATTTTCCCATCCTTTTTACTAATAGTTATATTACCTCCATTTACTTGACCTAACGATTGTCCATCTTGTAACATATCTTCTTTAAAAACACCTACTGATACATGATATTGCAAAATATCTACTAAAGCCTCTTTTTTCTCAGGCTTTAATAAACCTTCAACTGTGCCTGCTGGTAATTTATCAAATGCAGCATTGGTTGGTGCAAATACTGTAAAAGGACCTGCATTGCTTAGGGCATCCACTAACTCACCTGCTTTTACAGCAGTAACTAATGTGGTATGGTCTTTACTACCTACAGCTATCTGCACAACATTTTTGGCAGATTGATCATCTTGTACGGCCGATTGCCCAGCACCAGGGGCATTATTACTACTAGCAGAATTACTGGCTGTAGCCTCTTTATTTGTAGAATTACTACACCCAAATGCAAAAAACATACTGCCTATTATTGCAGCACTTTTTATAATATTTTTCATACTTACCATTTTATAGTATTAATAATAGTGTAAACCTACAATCACAATTCAAGAACATTTATGATTTGAATCACAACAAAAAATATTTTGTACTAGCAGTAGTTAGTAACACTTAGTTTAATAGGCAAATTCAATAAAACTGATTATAATCATATTGCTGCTTGATATTCATCATACAGAAATTTTAACTCTCCTTATATTTTTGATTCAATTAATTATTAACTCTAATGAGTGCATTATTCATTTTGATTGGTATAAGTATTTTGGTGGATGTAGGTTTTTTAATAGCTTTTTTATTTAGTGTAAATACAGGTCAGTATGATGTTGATTAT
>JAGNRZ010000173.1 GCA_017988335.1 Ferruginibacter sp. | reverse complement strand
CCCAGCCATTTCAGTTTTATATTATCGGCGATGGCAATAAAGAGACAGCGCTGCAGCAATTGATTGATGAGCTGCGCCTGCAGGATAAAATTTTTCTGCAGGGCCAAAAAAAGCAACCCTTTGCAGGCATGGAAGATGCTGCATTATTTTTAATGGGGTCGCATTACGAAGGTTTCCCTAATGTTTTACTGGAAGCAGGTATATTGGGTATACCGGTTGTAGCTTTTGATGTACCTGGAGGGATTAATGAAATTATCACTAACGAAAAAAATGGGGTACTGGTAAAAAATAATGACGAAGTCGCTTTTGCGAAAGCGATAGAAAAAGCATTGCTCACTAATTTTAACCGGCAGCAGATACAGGCCACAACAAAAACCAATTTTTCGGCAAAAGGTATCATTAAAAAAACAGAAGATCTGTTTATACAATTATATACGCAATTGAAGTAAAAAGCTCCAACTCAAACATCTTTTAACAAGTAAAAAAAATAGCTGATATTTGCGGTTGATTTTTAGCCGAATAAATGAAAACAAATGAACGGAGCAAGGCCTAAGCTATTAATTTTTATAAATACATTGCAGTCTGGCGGTGCAGAAAGGGTGGTATCACTTTTACTGGAACACCTGCGTACCGAATTTGAAATACATCTTGGCCTTTATACCAATAGTATAGACTATAAAATACCCCCCGAAATAAAAATACTGGATTTAAAGCAGCCATTACAGCAGGATAAAACCATCAGATTTTTAAAAATGCCATACCAGGCTTATAAAGTGTACCGGTATTGCAAAAAAAATAATATCAACATTTCAGTGGCTTTTTTATACAGACCCTGTTATATCAATGCAATAATGAAAAGTTTGTGGGGGTACAAAGGCAAGGTTATTATGTGCGAAAGAACACATCAAACCACCATGCAGCAAAGCCACTCTACTATTTACCGGTTGTTTTCAAAATTTATGGTTATGTTTTCTTACCGCAGGGCAAACCTTGTGCTGGCAAATTCTTATGCCATGAAAACCGACCTGATAGAAAATTTTAAAATAAAAACTCCGGTAAGGGTTATTTATAATCCTGTGGATTTAAATTTTATACGAACGCATACAGGCGAAGTGCCGGATTTTATTTTTGAAAAAGATACTTTTTATTTCATTAATGTAGGTGGGTTTAGAAAAGAAAAAAATCACCTGTTGTTATTGCAGTCTTTTTTTATAATTAAAAACCTGCCCTGTAAATTATTGATTGTAGGTGGCGGGGATATGGAAGAAGAATTAAAACAAAAAGTTTTTGATTTGGGCATGAATGATAAGGTTGTTTTTTGTGGTTGGGATAATAATCCATTTAAGTATGTAAGCCGGTCAGATTGTTTTGTTTTAAGTTCGGAAGTAGAAGGTTTTCCTAATGTTTTAATTGAAGCGCTTGCCTGTGGAAGAGCCGTTATTTCAACCGACTGCAGCAGCGGCCCAAGAGAACTGCTGGCTCCTGCCACCGACCTGCACCACAAGGCAGTCAATAATTATGAAATAGGTGAGTATGGTATTTTAACGCCTGTTAACGATGTAATAGCACTGGCAGCTGCTATGAAAAAAATGTATGAAGATGCAGCATTGCGTAAGCAGTTTGAAGAAAAGGCCAAAAGCCGGGCACAGCAATTTGATGTAGATGAAATAAAGCAATATTTTCATGTGGCTTTTACTACTGCTTCTTAAGCATTAATTACCAAACCCTTTGGGTAATATTGTATATTTTTGCGCCTTAATCAGCTTATTTTAAATGCACACAATCTTACTTACAGGTGGGGCAGGATTTATAGGATCTCATTTAACCCGTTTATTTGTTACAAAATACCCGGCATACAAAATTGTAAATCTTGATAAACTGACTTATGCCGGTAACCTGGAGAATTTAAAAGATATTGAAAACATGCCCAATTACAATTTTGTAAAGGGCGACATTACCGACCTGGAATTATTACGGAAACTTTTTCAACAACACCAGTTTACAGCAGTTTTGCATTGCGCTGCCGAAAGTCATGTAGACAGGTCAATTACCAATCCGCTAGCATTTATTAATACCAATGTTTTAGGCACCGCAGCATTATTACAAGCCGCCAAAGAATTTTGGGCTAGTGATTTCGACAATAAGATATTCTACCATATTTCAACCGACGAAGTGTATGGTTCTTTGGGTACCGAAGGTTTTTTTACAGAAGCAACTGCTTATGATCCAAGGAGCCCGTACTCGGCATCCAAAGCTTCATCCGATCATATTGTAAGGGCATTTTATCATACTTATCATTTTCCGGTAAAAATCAGTAACTGCAGTAATAATTACGGGCCCTATCATTTCCCCGAAAAATTAATACCGCTTTGTATTTACAATATCATCAATAATAAACCGCTGCCCATTTATGGCAAAGGCGAAAATATAAGAGACTGGCTTTTTGTAGAAGACCATGCAAGAGCAATTGATACCATTTTTCATAATGGAAAAATTGGCGAAACCTATAATATTGGCGGCCATAACGAATGGACCAATATTGCATTGGTAAAAGAACTGTGCAGGCAGATGGATGAAAAACTGGGCAGAGAAAAAGGAGCATCGGAAAAACTGATCACTTATGTAAAAGACAGGGCAGGGCATGATTTGCGTTATGCCATCGACGCCACCAAACTAAAAAATGAATTGGGCTGGGTACCTTCGCTGCAGTTTGAAGAAGGTATTAGCATAACCATCGATTGGTATTTAAACAACAAACAATGGTTAGATGAAGTTACATCTGGTAACTACCAAAAATATTATGAACTGCAATACGATAAACGATAAACAATGAAAGGAATAATATTAGCAGGCGGCTCAGGCACAAGATTATATCCCATAACAATGGGAATTAGTAAGCAATTAATGCCTATCTACGACAAGCCAATGATTTATTATCCGTTGAGCACATTGATGCTTGCAGGAATAAGAGATATACTTATAATTACTACACCCGAAGATCAGGACCAGTTTAAACGCTTATTAAAAGATGGCAGCCAATGGGGTTGTACCATTCAATATGCAAAACAGGAAGTACCCAATGGCCTGGCACAGGCATTTGTAATTGGCGAAAAATTTATTGGCAGCGATAGCGTGGCACTGGTATTGGGCGATAATATTTTTTACGGTAGCGGCTTTAGTAAATTACTGCAGCAAAGTGTAGATCCTGATGGGGCTATAATTTTTGCATACCCGGTAAGCGACCCGGAACGTTATGGTGTAGTGGAGTTTGATGCACAAAATAATGCTGTAAGTATCGAAGAAAAACCACTTAAGCCCAAAAGCAATTATGCGGTACCCGGTTTATATTTTTATAATAACGAAGTGGTAAACATTGCAAAAAATATACAACCCAGTGCAAGGGGAGAGTATGAAATAACAACAGTTAATGATACCTATCTTAAAAATAAAAAATTAAAAGTAGGGGTGCTCGACAGGGGCTTTGCCTGGCTGGATACCGGCACATTTGAATCGCTTAGCGATGCCGGCGAATATGTACGGGTAATAGAAAAACGGCAGGGGTTAAGCATAGGATGCCCCGAAGAGATAGCTTACCGTATGAACTTTATTACAAAAGACCAGTTATTACAACTGGCCGAAGGCTTAAAGAAAAGCGGCTATGGAGAATATTTAAAAAAGGTAGCACAATAAAATTATGGCCATACAATATTTCGCTCATGCCACGGCTGTTATTGACGACAACTGTTCAATAGGCGAAGGCACAAAGATCTGGCACTTCTCTCATGTTATGCCGGGGGCTGTAATTGGTACTAATTGTAACCTGGGCCAGAATGTAGTGGTATCACCGGGGGTAATATTGGGCAATAATGTAAGGGTGCAGAATAATGTAAGTATTTACGAAGGGGTAATTTGCGAAGATGATGTTTTTTTGGGCCCGGGCATGGTATTAACAAACGTAATAAACCCCCGCAGTGCTATAAGCCGTAAAAATGAATTTAAAACAACATTGATAAAAAAGGGAGCAACCATTGGTGCCAATGCCACTATAGTATGTGGTAATACTATTGGGCAATATGCATTTATAGGCGCAGGCGCAGTGGTTACAAAGAATGTGTTGCCTTATGCTTTAATTGTGGGCAACCCCGGCAGGCAAACCGGCTGGATGAGTGAGTATGGCCACAAATTAAAATTTAATGAAAAAAATATAGCGGTTTGTGAAGAAAGTAAACAGGAGTATGTGCTGAAAAAAAATGTGGTAAGAAAATTAAATTAAGGCCTTGGTATAGCAACCCATAATTGACTTCCAGATATGTAATAACCCAAATTTATATTCTTTGTCAATTGAATTGAAATCGGGCTTAAAGCAAAAGAGTATTATAAAAGGGGTATATT
Organism: Ferruginibacter sp.; assembly: GCA_017988335.1. Taxonomy (GTDB): domain Bacteria; phylum Bacteroidota; class Bacteroidia; order Chitinophagales; family Chitinophagaceae; genus Ferruginibacter. The sequence continues at coordinate 1,126 of JAGNRZ010000173.1, read as the reverse complement.
CGCACTTTTAAAAAAAGTTACAAAAATTGTTTATAAAAATTCTTATTATTCATGAGAGTATATGCTGGTTTAAAAAAGGTTTATTACGTTGTGTTAGATGCAATTACATTTGGAACAGGAATACCTGTCATTATTAATAATTTCAAACTAAAGCTACCTACTAAATACTATCGCCACTTTCCAAAAGACTATGAGGAGTCGAGTTTTAAGTTTTTTAAAATGAATGCAAAACAGGGAGGTGTAACACTGGATATTGGGGCACATATAGGGTTATATTCTGTTTTTTTTTCGAAGCTTACCAATGGTAAAGTATATAGTTTTGAACCTACACCTTCCACAGCAGTTGTTCTGCGTAATACAATCGCTATAAATAAGTGTAATGAAAATGTAACAGTGATTGAGGCTGCTGTTTCCGAAAAGCCCGGGGTTGCAACTTTTTACTCAAACGACGTTGAAATTTCCGAAAGTAACAGTCTTGTAGACTTTAAGCTGGAAAATTTTAAACGTGATGGTGCTTACGAGGTTGCAGTTGTGTCGGTTGATAATTTTCGTTTGCAACATAATTTAAAAATAAGCATTTTAAAAATTGATGCAGAAGGTGTAGAACTGGAAGTACTTAAAGGCGCAAGGGAAACCTTTTTGCAGGATAGGCCTATTGGTATTCTTGGCTTACATCCATTTGCGTATAAAAATAAAACAGAAATGCTTGGGCTGATCTGGGATATTTTATTGGAGTACAAAATGCAGATACTTATGGATGGTGAGGGTATTACAAAAGAACAGTTTTGTAATATTCAAAAATTTGTGTTTGATATAGAATTGCTGCCTCAATAAAAACTATAACGGATTAAATAATGACGAAACGTAAAGAACTGATTAAAGCCACCTTGATCTTTTCAGTTCTTTCTATGCTGCAACCATTATCCAATTTTTTATTACTTCCCGTTTATACAAAATATTTGTCTGTTCAGCAATACGGCTATTTTTCTATTTTAAATAACGTTGCGGTTTTTTTTTCTATTTTAAGTGCCCTTAATATTGCAACTTCTATAGTCGCCTTTTATAAATCGTATAAAAATGATGATAGTCTTAAAAAATTTATCGGTAATGTAATTACATTCAGTAT
>JAGNRZ010000001.1 GCA_017988335.1 Ferruginibacter sp. | reverse complement strand
TTATGTATGGTTTTATAATTGCATTAATAGCATCATTAGAAACATTACTAAGTATAGAAGCCGTTGATAATCTTGACCCAGAAAGAAGAGTAACCAATACCAATAGAGAATTATCTGCACAAGGAATAGGTAATACAGTATCTGGTTTAATTGGAGGCCTGCCTATTACTAGTGTTATTGTACGTAGTAGTGCTAATGTAAATGCTGGAGGAAGAACAAAACTATCAACTATTTTTCATGCTTTTTTATTATTGGTAAGTACAATAGCTATCGCATCAGTTTTAAATAAAATTCCTTTAGGAGCATTAGCTGCTATTTTAATACTAACAGGCTGGAAATTGGCAAAGCCTGCTGTATTTGTACAAATGTTTAAAAATGGTAAATATCAATTTATACCATTCATTATAACAGTAGTTGTAATTATTGCTATTGATTTATTTAAAGTATTACCAGCATTAAGTGGTAAGGGCTTAATTATTGGTGTAGGTGCAGGTATAATTACAGCGGCAGGTGCTATACTACACGGCAACTTAAAAAACAGTTATTACTTTAATAAAGAAAAACATACTGAAGGCGATACCATCACTATTGATTTATCGGAAGAAGTAAGCTTTCTAAACAAAGCTTCTATTAGGCAAACACTAGACCACATGCCAGAAAACTCTTCTGTAATCATTGATGCTTCTAATACACATTATATAGACTTTGATGTGATAGAATTAATAAAAGAATTTAGGGATATAAAAGCCCCATTAAAAAACATTTCATTACAATTAAAAGGCTTTAAAGAAGCGTATAAAATTGACAATAGTCATACCGTTTCATCAAGTCATTAAAAAATATTTTTTATGAGAGTTCATACACAAGAAACACAATCAAAACTTACGCCTCGTATGGCGTTGGATATTTTAAAAGAAGGCAATGGTAGGTTTATTAAAAACCTAAAAGCAGAAAGAAATTTGTTAGAACAAGTAAATGAAACAAGAGATGGTCAGTGGCCTTTTGCTACTATATTAAGTTGTATAGACAGCCGCACTAGTGCTGAGTTAATTTTTGACCAAGGTTTAGGAGATGTTTTTAGCGTACGTATTGCAGGCAATATTGTAAATACCGACATTTTAGGTAGTATGGAATTTGCATGTAAAGTGGCTGGATCAAAACTAATTGTTGTATTAGGCCATAGTAAATGTGGTGCTGTAAAAGGAGCATGTGACCATGTAGAAATGGGCAACCTTACCGAATTATTATCAAAATTACAACCAGCAGTGTACTCAGAAAGAGAAACCAAGGCTGCTGACAAACGTAACTCTAAAAATGCTGAATTTGTTGAAAATGTAGCATCAATTAATGTACGCCGTTCTGTAAAAAATATTATTGAACGTAGTTTTATTTTAGAACAAATGGTAGAAGAAGGTGAAATTGGAATAGTGGGAGCCATGCACAATATTGATACAGGAAAAGTAACATTTTATAAAGATGTAGAGTTTATTAAGGATGACCAAAATCCTAAGTTTAGCATTAAGCAATTGAGACATTAATTAATTAGTATGAATAATAATGATTTTAACGAAGAGCATGTATTGCACCAGCTAAAACACTTTTTGCCAGCACAACAGGCATTAAAAGATTTTATTCATCATAATTCGTTGCATGCCTTTCAGCACATGAAATTTTATGAGGGCATTTTTAAGGCATCAAAAATTTTTGGCTTTCAAGTGCATTTGCAATTACCAGAGTACAGAGCTATGTACCAAACAGGTAGAATTAGGGAAGATGTTTTGAAAATGGTAATTGCCAATAAAAAAGGAAATGAAAGCATTGATGAATGGAAACAAAAATTGCTTAACAAAGAATACGATACTATTAACCACCCACGTATTGGGCAATTACGAAAGTATTGGAAAGATGTGTGCCATATTGATTTAGACAATAAAGTGCATCCGTTATTGTTTCGTATTCTTTGTGTGTTTTTAGATCAAGGAATTGCTGTTGACGGCTTCCCTATTGTTAATAAGCCATTTTTACAAAGTATTAAAGAAATAGAGCAAAATAGCTTTGTAAGTTTCTTTAAAACAAAAGCTGTACGTCAACAATTTTTATCTGGCAATTATTCTATTACCTCTTTATTAAAAACTATTGTTGGTAACTCAGCATACTTTGAGCAATATTTATTCGATCAACAATTTGCACATCATGGCTGGAGTGGTTTTGTAAGTGCTGTAGAAGATAATCCACAAACATTATTAGACCGTAAACAAATTACATTAAAAGAGTTAATAGAGTTTGAACTCCTTCTTGAACTGGATACATTAAACGATGTATTAGGAAACAAATGGCAGCCATTAACGAATAATGTAAACGTGCCACCACTTGCAATTTTTAAAGATGTTGATAAAACAGAATTTGCTCAAGTAATTGAGCTTTGGCAAGATGCTTTTGAATGGAGTTATTACGACTCTGTTTTAAAAGGAATATTAATTGCTAATGAAAACAGGGTTAAAAAAAGTGATGAAAATATAGAAGCAAATAATCAAAAAACTTTTCAAGCCATTTTTTGTATTGATGAAAGAGAAGATTCAATACGCAGACACATAGAAGCTGTTGATAAAAATGCTGAAACCCTTGGTGCACCTGGTTTTTTTGGTGTTGAATTTTATTTTTTACAACAAGGCAGTAAATTTTACGATAAACTTTGCCCTGCACCTGTTACTCCTAAATATTTAATTAAAGAGTATGATGCAAAAGCAGAAAAAAAAGGAGAACTAATTTATACCAAATTAACGCATGGCGTTTTATCAGGTTTTTTATTAAGTATTAGTTTTGGTTTTTGGGCATTTGCAAAAAAAATACAATTATTATTTAGCCCCAAAATGAGCCCAGCAATTTCTAATGCGTATGCACACATGGATAGTAAGGGTACTCTTACAATAGAAAATAAAAATATTAATGATGTTGAAAATGGTTTGCAAATTGGTTATACTGTAGATGAAATGGCTGCTAGGGCAGAAGGTTTTTTAAGAGGTGTTGGTATGATTAAAACATTTGCTCCAATAGTTTATTTTGTTGCACATGGTAGTAGCAGTGCTAACAATCCACACCATGGTGCACATGATTGTGGGGCTTGTAGTGGAAGGCCGGGAGCCACCAATGCAAGAGTGCAATCTTTTATTTTAAATCATAAAAAAGTAAGAGAAATTTTGGCCACAAAGGGAATTGTAATTCCTGATACTACACAATTTGTAGGGGCTATGCATGATACTGCTGCTGATGTTATGGGCTATTATGATGAAGATATACTAACTACAGAAAATGCAAAATTGCATTTGCTAAACAAACAAAATTTTGAAACGGCATTAAACCTAAATGCAAAAGAACGTAGCCGTAGGTTTGCATCAATTAATACAAAGCAAGAGTTGGAGCAAGTAAGAAAAGCTATTCACAATCGTTCAGTTTCATTATTTGAGCCTAGACCAGAACTTGGGCATGGCACTAATACACTTGCTATTATTGGACGCAGACAAACAACAAAAAAATTATTTTTAGATAGAAGAGCTTTTTTAAATAGTTACGATTACACTACCGACCCTACAGGAGATATTTTAACAGCGGTAATGCGACCGATTGGTTTAGTATGTGGTGGCATTAATTTAGAATATTATTTTAGTAGAGTTGATAATATTAAAATGGGTGCTGGTACTAAGCTGCCTCATAATGTAATGGGCTTGTTTGGTGTAGCCAACAGTAGCGATGGTGATTTACGACCCGGCTTACCTTGGCAGATGATTGAAGTGCATGACCCAGTAAGATTGCTAGTAATTGTAGAGCATCAACCCGAAATAGTTTTAAAAGCAATTCAATCCTCACCAGAAGTTTTTGAATGGTATAAAAATGAATGGGTACATATTGTAGCGTTACATCCTACAGAGCAGCAGTTTTATTATTTTAAAAATGGAGTGTTTGAAAAATATAATCCAATTACAGCGGCTGAGGAAATAAAAACAATACAGAACATGGAGCAATTTATTGAAGGAGCAAAAGAGATGGAAACTAACCATATTGTACATGCTACCGAAGAAAATTTACCAGTGTATTTATTAGATTAATTAATTGCTAGAATAATTTTAAATGGATAAACTACTTATACTATTTATTGCAATACCACTGCTTTCTTTTTTTGGTACATTATTTTGGCAAAATAAAAGCGAAAAGACAATTGGCACAATTGTACGGTTTGCAAAAGTGTTTAACATTTTAAGTGCAATAACATTTGCTACGTGGTGGTTAATTAATGGCTGTATACCTGTTGATTATAATTTGGCAACACTTTACCAAACCGAACATTTTGTATTTGCTATACATTTTTATTATGATGAAGTCACAGTAGTATTTAGTATTGTAGGCGCCTTATTGTTTTTTTTAGTGGCTACTTTCAGTAAATATTATATGCATAGAGATGAAGGGTATAGACGTTACTTTAACACGGTTTTACTTTTTGCAACAGCATACAACTTCATAATTTTAGCAGGTAATTTTGAAACGTTGTTTATTGGTTGGGAAATAAAAGGTATTTGTTCATTTTTATTAATTGCTTATTATCGTAACAGGTATTTGCCCGTTAAAAATGCATTTAAAGCTGTAAGCAATTATCGTATTAGCGATGTTGCTTTAATGCTTGCCATGTGGATGATGCATCACCTCACACATCAAAACATAACTTTTGGTGAATTAGGTAACGCCAAAAAAATGGCCACAACATCTGGCGAAGCTGGTATGGCAATTTTTATTACTTGTATGCTTATTTTGCCAGCCATAATTAAATCGGCACAATTTCCGTTTACTACATGGTTGCCCAGGGCAATGGAAGGGCCTACGGCTTCTTCTGCTATTTTTTATGGCTCGTTAAGTGTACATATTGGTGTGTTTTTACTATTGCGTACACACCCTTTTTGGGAAGATATGTTATGGGCAAAAATTGTAATTATTACAATTGGTGCTATAACCGCAATTATTGCTACATTAATTGCAAGAGTACAGCCAACTGTTAAAACACAAATTGCCTACGCATCTGCAGCACAAATTGGTTTAATGTTTATTGAAGTAGCCTTAGGCTTTCATTGGTTGGTGCTAATACATTTTGCAGGTAACGCATTTTTAAGAACGTATCAATTATTAGTTTCTCCATCTGTTTTAAATTATTTAGTCCATCATCAATATTTTCATTACACCACACCTACACAAAAAATGGTATCAAAGTTAAAAGCATCGTTTTATATGCTTAGCGTAAAGGAGTGGAACTTAGATACTATTATGTTTAAATATTTGTGGAGTCCTTTTAAATGGATAGGTAAGCAATTTGTTTTTTTACAATCTAAAGTAGTTATTGGTATTCTTTTAATTATTGCTATTACACTATCAACTATTGGTTATACTCATCAAGATTTATTACCCTCTTTAAACGGCATGTTGCCAATAATAATGATGAGTATTGCATTAATAGCAATTTTATTTGCATTTAGTTATAGACAGTCTGCATTAACGGCATGGGTATATTTATTAATTGCTCATTTTTTAATAATAGCAGCCGTTTTAGTAAATGCTGTACACATTAGTTTAATTGAAATTGTATTTTATGTAAGCGGCATTTTACTTGCATTTACTTTAGGATATTATTGCTTGCTAAAAATTAAAAAAATTGACAACGATATTTCTCTTAATCAATTTCATGGATATATTTATGATCAACCCACTATTGGCTTTTTATTTTTAGTATCGGCAATGGCCATCTTAGGCTTTCCTATGACGGCAGCATTTATAGGTATAGATGTATTATTTACATATGTGCAAAGCAACCAATTGCCATTAATTATTTTAATGGGGCTTTGTTTTATTTTTATTGAGCTAACAGCATTTCGTATTTTGTTAAGAATTTTCTTAGGACCACATAAAAAATTAAATCACCCAGTTGCGTTTAGGAGTTCTTAAAATGGCTAATGGACATATCTACATTTAATAAAAGTAACTTTTTGAAAATTTGCAAAGACCTATGTAAAATAGATGCAGATTTAGCAGCCATAATTAATCAATATGGTTTTCCACCTATGTGGAGCAGACCAGCCACCTTTCAAACATTAGTACTTACTATTTTGGAGCAACAAGTTTCGCTAGCTAGTGCTTATGCAGCTTTTAAAAAATTAAAAGAAAAGGTAGGTTATGTTACACCTCAAAAAATTTTAGCATTAACCGATGAGGAAATGAGAGCATGCTATTTTACAAGACAAAAAATGGGTTATGCAAGAGGGCTAGCCATGGCTATACAAAAAAAGCAATTGGTGTTAAGCAGATTAACAAATAAAGCTGATGATGAAATACGAGCCGAACTTGAAAAATTAAAAGGCATTGGCGATTGGACGGTGGATGTGTATTTAATGCATGCCCTGCAGAGAAGTGATTTATTTCCTTTAGGAGATATTGCTTTGGTAAATAGCATGAGAGAAAATAAAAACCTTGGTAAAGATTACCCTAAAGAAAAAATGTTAGCCCTTGCCGAGCCTTGGAAACCTTATAGAAGCGTTGCTACTATGATATTGTGGCATGCTTACATTAAAAAAAGGAATATGAAAATTTTGGGGTGATTGCTATTAAAAGCTGACATTTTCAAAAAGATGTCAGCTTTGTATATTATTAAATATTCAATCCGCCGCAAGCACTAATAGTTTGCCCAGTAACATAGCTACTTAAATCACTAGCTAAAAATAAAGTTACATTAGCAATATCTTCTGCACTAGCAAACCTGCCTAACGGAATTCCGGCTTTGTATTTATCTGCCCCTTCGCCATCTTTTAAATAACTAGTCATATCGGTTTCTACAAAACCTGGTGCAATAGCATTGCAACGAACATTGCGGCTACCCAACTCCTTGGCCACACTTTTTGTAAAACCAATAATGCCAGCTTTACTAGCTGCATAGCTTGCCTGGCCTGCGTTTCCTATTTCGCCAATAATACTACTCATATTTATAATGCTGCCACTACGTGCCTTCATCATAGGTTTAAGTACTTGCTTAGTCATGTAAAACACACTGTTAAGGTTTACATTAATTACTTCGTTCCATTGCTCTGGTGTCATACGCAAAAGCAAATTATCTTTACTAATACCAGCATTGTTTACACAAATATCAACTGTGCTAAATTCTTTTAGCACATCGTTTACAAAACTTTCACATGCTGCAAAATCGCTAGCATTGCTTTGATAAGCTTTAGCTTTTACACCTAGTGCAATTAGTTTTTGCTCCAATGCTTCTGCTTTTTCTTTACTACTATCGCTAACGTATGTAAATGCTACATTACAACCATGCTCTGCAAATTTTATAGCAATGGCTTCGCCAATACCACGGGCAGCACCGGTAACTATGGCTGTTTTTCCTTGTAATAAATTCATGTGTTTTATTTTTTTGGTAACAAGCAAAAGTAATTCTATTTAGCTTCATTGGCGTCGCACTCTTGTACATTTTTTCTTTATTCAGCTTTAATTATGTTTTGCTAATTTTCCTATCTTTAAAAAATAAACACCTCAACATGAAACAAAAATTGTTACTTATTATTTTAATTTGCTTTGCATGTACAGCATCAACCCTTGCACAATTAAAAACTAATGCCTGTGGTTTTAAAATACCGCCAAAAACATTTAGCACAAAAAGCAGCTTCAAAAGTGTGTACGAAGCCGCAGATATTGTAAAAGAAATGATTGACACCATAAAGTATAAGCAAAACTTTAGAATAAAAGAGCAACCCAATATTCAAAATGCGTATGCCACAGTAATCAACCAAGTACGTTGGATAATTTATGATAACGAGTTTTTAGAAAGCTTAGATAGTTACGCTAGTACCAAATGGGCAAGTATAAGTGTGTTAGCACATGAAATTGGGCATCACTATTACAACCATGTAATAAAAAACCAAGGCAGCACAATACCGTCGGAAATAGAGGCTGATAAATTTAGCGGCTATGTAATGCAGCGTTTAGGTGCTACCGTTGAGCAAGCCAAAGCCGCAATGGAAAAAATTGGTACCGACAGAGCAAGTACTACACACCCTGCAAAAAAAGATAGATTAACTGCTATTACTGCTGGTTGGAATATGGCAAAACAACAAGGAGGTACTGTAGCTACCAATACTAATGGCGGCAATACCAATACAAACCCTAATACAGGTAATCCTACAAATACTAATACGGGTAACACCCCAACTACAAATACCGACCCTAACACCGACCCAAGCTGGATAGCCCTTTACATGCAAAGCTCCAAAACAGAAACAGTACAATTAAGCGATGATGGCCGTACTTACCAACCTGCCGAAATAAAAGCTGGGGAGCCTTTTGTATTTAAGTTTGAAGTATACAACTACGGTTGGTTACGCTTAAAATATTACAACGGCTACCGCACATTTAAACTTATGCATGGAAAAGATTACAATATTTTATGGAATAGAAGAACGAAGAATTGGACTGTGGTGGAGGTGCCGGAATAGGGCAAGGTTGATCATTATCTATAAAGAAAGATGAAGTATATAATTTATATATTGTTTTTTTTACAACTATTTGCCTGCAATGAAGCAAAAAATCATAAAGAAAAATATACTTTAAGGATTGCGATAAATACAAACTATAGTAAGTATTTATTGAACCCATCTATTAGTAAGAAACAAGAGGATAGCGTTTATTATGATTCAATGCAAAATTTAATTATATTCAAATATGATAATTTAAAAAAGGGGCAAGTGAAAATTTCTTTTGAGATGGATTCCCTTAATAAAATCCTTTGAAAAGTAAATTAGAGTAATTAGAATTAAGATATCTTTTTTCTTTGTTTAAACAGATTTTATGTTAAAAAAATGGGTTAAAGAGGCAAGTATTAAAACTAGAGACAACTACCAGGACAACCAACTGGTGAAAAAAGAAAGAGTGCCGGTAAAATCGGCACTCTTATCGAATTGTTGTGGGCCCACCTGGGCTCGAACCAGGGACCCCCTGATTATGAGTCAGGTGCTCTAACCAGCTGAGCTATAGGCCCTTTCTTCAACTTTTTTGAAGAATGAGGCTGCAAATATACTTAATCTCTATTAATTTAACGCTTCATTAAAATATTTGCTGTTATTTTGCACCTTCAAATTAAAATATGAAGAAATTAGTAGTAACAGCATTAGCCCTATTTAGCTTGGCAAGCGGCTTTAGTCAGTCAAAAAACAGTAGTGGAAAAAATCTTTTAAATCGTTCTGGCGATCATTTAATGGTTCAATTAGCTACCGATCATTGGAGTGGTACACCCGATAGCATTAGTAGTAGAATGAAAGCATTAGGCAGAGGAGCCAATGTATATGTAATGATGAATAGGCCTTTTAAAAGCAATCCTAAGCTTAGCCTTGCCTTTGGTATTGGTGTAGGTACAAGTAATATGTATTTTAAAAAGATGAGTGTAGATATTGCTTCATCTGCTACCAAACTGCCGTTTGTAAATTTAGATAGTGCAGATAGGTTTAAAAAATACAAGCTTACTACAGCATTTTTAGAAATCCCTTTGGAGTTTAGATATACGGCTAACCCAGATAACGAAAGAAAGAGTTTGAAGTTTGCTGTAGGTATAAAAGCTGGTACACTGCTAAATGCACACACTAAGGGTAAAAACTTAGAGAATAAAAACGGTACTGCTATTGGCTCTTACACAGCCAAGGTTTCTACCAAAAGCTTTTTTAACACTACCCGTTTTGCAGCTACAGCCCGTATTGGATATGGTAATTTTTCATTATTTGGTAGTTATCAAATAAACAATGTATTTAAAGATGGGGTAGCACCAGAAATTAAGCCTTTTCAAATTGGGCTTTGTTTAAGCGGTTTATAATTTTAAAAAAATAAGTATTAATCCCGATAATTTTTTATCGGGATTTTTTTTGTTTGCCACAGCGTAAACAATACGTTAACTTTGCACCTCACTCCACAAAAATGAGCGACGAAATAAAACATGAATGTGGCCTTGCCTTCATTCGTTTGCGAAAACCATTTAGTTACTATCAACAACAATATGGCACTGTATTGTATGGCTTAAACAAGCTGTACTTATTAATGGAAAAGCAGCACAACCGAGGGCAAGATGGTGCAGGTATTGCTACTCTTAAGCTTAATACCGAGCCGGGCTATCCATTCATGCATCGCTTACGTAGTAGTGCCAACCAACCCATAGCCGATATTTTTTATCAGGTAGGTAAAGAAATTACTGAACTTGAAAAGTTTCAACCAGATATTAAAAATCATCCGGGCTTAATGAAGGGTCATCTTAATTTTTTGGGGGAACTGTTGCTGGGGCATTTGCGATATGGCACACAGGGAAAAAACAATGCAGAGTTTTGTCACCCTTTTATTAAAAGACACACTATACCCTCAAGAAATTTAGCATTAGCTGGTAATTTTAATTTAGTAAATACCGAAGAGCTTTTTGGCTTAGTAAATATTGACCCTGGCGAATTTCAGCGCCAAAGCGATTTGGCAGCTATGATGGAAGTTGTGCACCATTTTATTGTAAAAGCAGATGAAGCTTTTCCCGGAGAGTTAGATATTGTAAAAGTGCTTAAAAAAGCTATTCCGTTATTTGATGGTGGTTTTAATGTAAGCGGATTAATTGGCAATGGCAATGCCTTTGTGGTAAGAGATGCACATGGCATTCGTCCATCTTACTATTATATAAATGATGATGTAATTGTAGCCGCTAGTGAAAGGGCTGCTATACGTACTACTTTTAATGTTGGCGAAAACGAAGTGCTGGAGCTTATGCCGGGCACAGCCCTTATTGTAAAAGCAGATGGCAGTTATAGTATAGAACAAATTGTACCTGCACAAGAAAGAAGAGCCTGTAGTTTTGAACGTATTTATTTTAGCCGTGGTAGCGATGAAAAAATTTATAGAGAACGTATTGCCTTAGGTTACAACCTTAGCGATATTGTTTTAAAAGCTATTAACTACGATTTAAAAAACACTATTTTTTCTTTCATCCCCAACACTGCAGAAATTGCTTTTTATGGATTAATAAAAGGTGCCGAGGATTATCTTAAAAAAATAAAGATAGAAAGAATACTAAGCTGGAATAAAGATTTTGATGAGGAGAAGCTTACCGAAATGATTAATCGTAAAATACGAATTGAAAAAATTGCGATTAAAGATGTAAAGCTTAGAACCTTTATAACGGAAGATAGTAGCCGAAACGAAATGGTACAGCATGTGTATGATATTACTTATGGCACCGTTCGTAAAAATGAAGATATCCTTGTTGTAATTGATGATAGTATAGTAAGAGGCACCACACTTAAAGAAAGTATTATACGAATGCTATCTAGGCTGCAGCCTAAAAAAATTATTGTAATCTCAAGTGCTCCGCAAATACGCTACCCCGATTGCTATGGTATAGACATGAGCAAAATGGGCGACTTTATTGCCTTTAAAGCTGCAATTGAATTACTAAAAGAAACTAATCAGGAGCAATTGCTTACCGATATGTTAACCAAGTGTAAGGAGCTACAACGCAACAATCAATTGCATACACAAAATATTGTGAGAGATTTATACAAGCCTTTTACGCTAGATCAAATTTCAAATAAAATTGCCGAACTAATTACACCAAAAGATTTAGACATACCTGTTGAGGTTATTTACCAAACCATTGAAACCCTACATTTAAGCTGCCCTACCAACCTTGGCGATTGGTATTTTACAGGCAACTACCCTACTCCTGGCGGCAATAAAGTTTGTAACAAAGCTTTTATGAATTATATGGAAGGGAAGAATGTGAGGGGGTATTAAAATATAAAAGAGATAATATTTTTTTAAAAGATGTCATCTCTTTTTAGCACAAGTCTTTTATTTATTTAGTGATTTTTTTTGTTCGCATTCTCTTAATAGTTTGCTTAAATCTTGAATTCTATTTGTGTCTATTACCACTGCTGCATTTTTGTTTTTCAGCAACGTCTCTACACAAAGCCACGTCGCCATGCAGGACGTTGCATTAAGGATGAAGTTACTTAAATTTTTTTACCACTCAATTTTGTAAACCCAAGCATACAAGCTAGGGTTTACCGAAGGGCTTATATTAGGAGAATAAATAGTTAGCTTGTTTTTTTTAAAACTAAATTTTACAGCAGCATTACACCCCAGTAAAGAAATATTTTTTGGTTTAGCGACAACATTTACTTCAATTTTATCAACCCATTTTGTAGGCAAGCAATAAATGGTACTGCCATGCTGAGTAAAAAAAGTAGTAGTAGCACTATCAATTTTTGGTGCTTGTTGCCAGCGTTGTGTATTGTAAATAGCTTCACCATTAATGTGCAACCATTCGCCAATATCGTTAAGGCGTTGTTGCATAATTACAGGTATAGTACCATCGGCATTGGGCCCAATATTTAATAATAAGTTGCCGCCTTTAGCTACCACTTTAATAAGCTGATGTATAAGAGCTTTACTACTAGCATATTGCTCTAAGCTTTCGTTTCTATTATAGCCAAATGATTCGCCAATGCCTCTGGTTTCTTCCCAAATAGCATTTTCTTTTATAGTACCACTTCCATATTCAGAAGTTTGAATACAAGCGGTTATATTACCCCTAGCATCACTACCCCATCTATCATTAATAATAATAGAATCTTTTACTACACATTGGTTGTAAAGCCATGCAATGGTTTCTTTACTTTGCCAAGTAGTACTATTTTGTTCCCACTCACCATCTGTCCATAATATATCTGGCTTGTAAGTGGTAACTAAATTTTTTATTTGCGGCAACATAATTGTGTTTACATACGCAGGTACATCTTTTTTATACTGCTCATTATACCATTCGTATAGCGAATAGTAGTAGCCCATTTTTAGCCCACTGTTACGTACAGCGGCAGATAAATCATGTAGTACATCTCTCTTAGGCCCTGTTTCCACAGCATTCCACCCAGGGGCTTGTGGGCTTTGCCAAAGGCAAAAACCATCGTGATGTTTACTGGTAAGCACTACATATTTAGCACCACTATTTTTAATAATGCTTGCCCATTGTTGTGGGTTAAATAATTCGCATTTAAATTGCTGGGCAAAATCTTTATACCCAAATTGCTGGCCGTAAGTTTTGTTATGAAAATCAACAAACTCTTTATGAATTTTTAAGTTAGGAGCATTTAACCGTTGCCAATACCACTCAGCATAACCGCTACCAAAGCCATCTGCATTAGAGTTTGTAGCCCAAGCAGGTACACTATAAACACCCCAATGTATAAATATGCCAAACTTTGCATTGCCATACCAGCTAGGTATTTTACGTTGGTTAAGGCTTTGCCAAGTAGGCTCATACGGTTGGCTATGGCATACAATACTGTTTGTAAGCAGCAGTAAAAAAACAAGCTTTTTCATTATGGTAAGGTATTAACAAAATGGCAATTTTAATAAAATTTTGTGGGGCAGGGTTGCGGCATACCCAGTAGTAACTGCTACCTAAAGCTTATATAAAGCCTCCTTAATACTGATATTATAACATCAGATGTTAATCTAATTTGTGCAAACAAAAAATAAAAAGGAGGGCTAGTAAACTAGCCCTCCTTTAATACATCATAGCACAAGGTCTATTTTTTCTTTATCACAAAATCAAAACATTCAATTACTTCACATTCCTCACACTTATCATTTCTAAATGTAAACTTCACACAAATTCTTCCTTTCAATTCGCAACAATCAATATTGGGCGTTGGTGGTAATATAAAGCTCATGCCAATATTATTTATAACAGGGCTGTTTAAGTTTGTGCCGTTATTCCAAATTACCTCTCTTGGGTTTTGGTATGCACCAGCACCACTACCGTTAAAGGATGGTACCGTTGCCCCGCCAAACATGGTAATTTTTGGCGATGCTGTTGCAATATTGGTTGCTGTAGCTGTGCTTGCCCATATAAATGGTAGGTTTACACACTTCATACAATCGCCTTTAAAATTATCCTCTATAGTGTAGCTTACTACATTGGCCCTTACCTCGGTAATGTTTGCTGTTGCAGGTAAACCGCCAATGGAAAAATTATTACTTACAATGGTAGATGTTGGGTTACTGGTATAAGTAACTTCCTTAGGTGTAACCTTAATTTCGTAAGGACAACAACTAGTATCTACTGGGCAATCTTTTACCACAAAATTAATTACACAGCTATCGCATTTGGTAGTACCACACCAGCCAAATAAGGTTACTGTATATGTACCATTTTGCGTAGGTGTAAAGCTTAGAGGAACGCTACCCGATGTTGTACCAGATGGTTGTACCAACGTATAAGTTACTGAGCCTGGGCAATTAGCTTCGGCACATATATAATTAGCATTAACACTAACAGATGTTTTACATTTTACAGCATACTCTTTATTACAATTAAATGATTGAGAGTTGTTGCCAATAGTTACCACTCTTTCGCCCCACTTACTGCCTTTGCAACAATCTTTTGGTGGGTCTATACACTCTACTTTAAATGTTATTAAACAACTATCGCAAATTTTGCCACCACACCAGCCATAAAGTGTTAAGGCATAATTGCCGCTTTGGGTTGGTGTAAATGTATATGGTACATTACCTGTTTGTACTGTATTATCGGGTAATAGCAACGAGTATGTTACTTTAGAAGGGCAACTAGTATCTTTACAAATGTAATTTGCATTAATTGTGTATGGTTGATTACACTTAATGGTATAAACTCCTTTACAATCCAACACTGTGTTAGGCAAAGGATTAGCAACCTTACTATTTTTTTCTTTTACGTTTGTTTTATTTTTACCGTTTGCCAACTTAGCTGCATCACCACCTTCGGATAATGATATTTCTCCCCAATGGCTTTCTTTACAATCGCAAGTATCGCATGGTGGAACTACTATAGAGTAGTTGTTGCTTGTGTCTTTACAACCAGTAACAAGGTCTGTAAGTATTACACTATAGGTGCCCGTAACAGCAGGGTTATAGGTAGGATAGTTACCAGGGCTGCCCATTGGGCTTCCGTTAAAAAACCATTGTATGTTATAATTATTTGCATAAAACCCAACTAAAGGTTTTGGAGCATAAATTGTAAAGGTACCATCTGGATTTCGACAAGTACATTTAATGCTATCGCAAAAATGAGGAAATAATTTAGTAGAAGGTCTAGCATGTATAGTAACGGTTTGTGTACTTTGACAACCAGTTGTTGGATCGGTATAAGTTGCCGTATAAGCACCAGCAGCCACTACAGTGATAGAAGTAGTATTTGCTCCGGTATTCCAAGTAATATTAGAAGCATAATTACTAACGCTTAGTGTAATAGGCACACCTTCGCAAAGCAAAGCTGGTGCAGTAATAATGGGTGGTGCCGGTATAGGGTTTACATAAACCGTTATACTACAAGTGTCTTTACAGCCGTATTGGTTAGTAAGTACTACATTAAACAGTGTTGTGGTAGCTAGTGTAGGTATATACCAATACTGCCCTACAAATAATGGAACACCATATACATTATTTTGATACCATTGTGAGGTGTAGCCTGTTAAATGATTTACACTATTTAACATTACTGAGCTTGGGCCACAAAGTTTTGCACTAGGTGATACTGCTATTAATGCTTTGGGTTTAGCAACTGCCTTTACCTCTACCTTGTTTGATGTGCAAGTACATCCATTACTGTTTGTAACAATTACATGATAAAAGCCTGGTACAGTTGTGTTGTAGGTAGCGTTTGTATTTGTACCTGGGGCGTTGACAAAAACTCCTGGGCTAGTTTCTACCTGCCATAAATATGTGTATGCTCCTGTTGGGGCAGTTAAAGTGGCAGAACTACCGGGGCAAATAAATGCTGGTAAAATTGTACAACTTGTAATACCTGGTAAAACAGTAACTGGTTTTGTGGCCGTACAGGTAACACCTAATTGATCTACCACTGTAAGTATTACATTGTACGTTGGTGGCGATGGTGTTGTATATGCATGAGTGGTAGGAGAGGTATAAGAAGAATAAGTATCTCCAAAATTCCAAGCATAACTTGCAAAACCACCGGGTGTAGATGTAAAGGTTACTAAATTACCACTACAAACTGGGGTAGGGTTAACAGTTATACTTAGTGGGGTATATGTAACTGGTAGTGTGTATGTATCTGAACATATTAATGGAATTGATACATCTTTAAAATTTACAGTTAATGTTAAATTGTATGTGCCTGCCACAGTATAGCAATGGCTTGGGGGTACTGAGCTAGAACTTGCAGGGGGATCGAATCCATCACCAAAGTTCCAATCATAGGTTATAATTGATGATGGGCTTAATGGAATTGCAATAGATTGATTATCGATTTGCACACAACCATTACAACCTAATTTATAAGTAAATAATGCTTCTATAGGTACAATTACATTGGTACCAGCACAATTACCATAACAACTTGTAGGGTTTACTGCTGGTGGCCCTACACAAAATGTAACGCAATAAGAGCCTGCATGCACATACGTATGTGTAACAGGTACACCCGAAACACCAGGTTGTGTTGTACCATCACCAAAATTCCAAGTAATCGTTGCTCCAGTAGGATTTGGAGTAGTGCCAGTAAACGTAAATTGCTTACAACTATTACGTACAGTAGTAATCTGAGGATTGTTCACATCTGGGCAACACTCTTTTTGTACATAATAATAGGCAGTATCCTTGCAAGCTCCATAAGTTACTACCACAAAGTAAGCCCCCGAATCTGCAGCCATGTAAATATTAGAAAGATTGGTATTTGTAACCGGCCCACTTACTGAAACTACAGTGGGGTATTTTTTAAACCATTGGTAGGTAAAAGTGCCCGAAGTAGGCTTAGTTACACTTATTTGTAATTGCTCACTAGTTGCCAAGCCATTACAATGTGGACCACCACACTCTTGTATGGGTAAAATAGCAAACGGATCATAAATAGTTACCGATTTTGATTTTGAACAAGTGCCATTGGTAACTGTGCAGGTGTAAGTACCAGGTGTTGTTACATTAATTGTACTTGTTGTTTGAATAGGAGATGTATTCCATGAATAAGTATATCCAACCGTATTCGTTGCCGATACGTTTACTCCACCCAAGCAAATATTGCCTGTTTGTGTTATGCTAAATACAGGTGGTCTGCTAATTGTAATTGGGTAAAGTGCAGAATTACCACAGTTGGTAGTAGCTTGTAGTTGTGCCGTCCAAGGGCCACTACCTGCTACCATACCATGCCATTTTATAGTAGGTGTACTAGTACCATTGCCCGATAAAACTGAACCTAAGCTTGATGGTAAAATAACCCAATTAATAACTTCGCCTGGTGCTAAAGTTCCCCCCGTTAACGAATAGGTGTAAGTATCATCTACACATACATTTTGATTTCCGCTAACGGTACCTACTGTAGCTGCTGTTACTAATTTAGTAACAGGTCCAACAGCACAATTTGGAAAATCATTATATTTTATAACCACACTAATAGTACCTGGTACTGTTGTCCATTTAATGGTTACATTATCTCCCATAATAGGAGGTGTGCCGCTTGGTAAAAATATGCCAGCACCTCCAGTAATTGTCCATTCGTAATGTGTACCTGCTGGTGCCGGTGTACTCATATTATAATCGTAATTACTATTAGCACATACTTTGTCTGGGCCATTAATAATACCTGGTACCAATGTTGGTCTTACAGTTACCTTTACTTGTTGCGGATTTGTTGTGCCACTATTGCAAAAAATACCAGCAGTTTCAATTGCCTGTACAGTATATATTCCTGCATTTGCAAAAGTTGGATTAAATGAAACTCCAGTACCACTAAGTGGTGCAACACCTGCATTTGGCGGAAGCACTGTCCATGTAAAAGTGCCGCCGGCAGTGGCAGATAAGCTAGCTGTTGAACCAGAACAAATTGTTTGATCAAAGTAAGGCGTCCATTTGCCCCTAGGCGTAATAGTTAAAGAGCCTGTTGTTTTACAGCAAATATGTTTATTTTCTAAAGTAACCCCTAATTGATATACACCAGCAGGTACTGAATTCCATTTTATCCAAACTGTATTATTGTCAGGATAAGTATTTATTGCACTATTATAATACAAACCATTGGTGGTATTAAGCAACATCCAAGTGTAAAATGTACCTGGCAATACTGGTAAAGAATAGGATGTTGTTGAAGTATTACAAGGATTAATATTGCCAATAATTTGTGGTGTTGTGGGTATAATAGGTACTGGTACAGATGCCGTACAACTGCCTGGACAACTTGCAGTTATTTGCCCTTGTGGCGTACCACTACCCCAAACTACTGTAATTTGATTACCGCTTTGAGTCATACTTGTATTACCTGTAACCGTTACAGTTGGGTTGGCACAACCAGTTATAGTATAGGTAGATGTACTACCAGCACAAACTGTACTTATACATTCTATTTTGATAGTGCCAGGCAAAATGTTAACTACTTTTGTTATAGTATCTGAACAGCAGGTTTTAATAGTAGTATCTGCAACACCGCCATTTCCACCAGGTACAATAACTGTAGTAAAACTAGATGTTATTAAGGTTACGGTATAAGCACCTGCTGTATTGTATTGGTGTGGAGCAACAGGAGCATTACCTACTACAGTTTGAAAGTTTAAGCTTCCTGAGGCAGGATCTCCAAAATCCCAAGAGGACATAAAACCACTTGAGTAAGTGGTGGTTCCATTAAATGAAATCATTGAGCCAGCACATACATTGTTAGGCGAAAAAGTAAAATTGGCATTTGGCCTTTCAATTACATGAACAGTTAGACATGATGTAAATACATTGCCAGATGGGTCGGTAGCCGTAAGAGTTAAAATATAATCGCCAATTTGAGGCCAAGATATACTTATGGTTTGTGTATTACTTGGCGAAATGGTTACTGCCGTTGGTCCGGTTGCCGTCCAATTATACGTCCACCCCACTCCGTTTAAAGAGGATGAATAGGTGTACGTTTGACCAAAACAAACGGCCGTTTCTTTACAGCCTTTTTCGTTGCCACCTGCTGGGTGTGAACTTCTTTCAAAACAATCAATAGAGGTATATAAAATATCAACTTGATTACAACTTTGTGCTTGTAGCTTATTACTGACTGTTATTGAAAAAACAAACGCCATCAAAAGCACAATAAAGTATTTTGTATATATAGATAAATTTTTCATTACAATTAGTTTTACAGTTAGGTTTTATTTTTTTATCTCTCCTTGTTTTTCACATCCCTCTTTTTTCTTTTCGTAACAAACTAATTTGTTACAAGTAGTGCAATCGGTGAACTCTATTTTATATCTTATGCACCATTTAAAGTTTGCACTACAACAAGGTGTTAATTGTGGTGTTGTAATACTAATATTTACATTGGTTGGTATGGGTTTATTCCATTGCATACTATTAGTACCATTTGCAAAATGCCCATAAGTAGCGGCATCTTTATTACAAGGAATACACATATCGTTTTCGGGTGTCATTTCAAAATATACCAACTCTGCCTTTATACTTTTTATAGTTTTAGCAGGCGTAATACTTACTGTAAGCCCTTGATTAAAGTTGATGGTGTTGTTTGCAATTGTAATATTATCTGGCTTGGGAGCTTCCAACTTAAATTCATCGCAAATTTTACATACACAGTTTAAGGTGTCCCACGCTGTTTCGGTATTAATATTATCGGGGTCGGTTGGCCAAATGGCATCTACAATAAACTTAATCGTTTTCATGCTATCTACACAATTTATACTACCCGTAAAAGCTTTTGAACCATTTGCATTTATTGTAAACGGCAACCCAGGCACTGTTGGTGTAAGGGTGACAAGTGGCCCTGTACCATTTACTCTGTATTTTATTGCCGTTACTTGTGCTTGATTGGTTAAGTGTAGATTACTTATTTTAACATAAACACTTTGTTTTCCATTAATACAACAACTTACGCTAACACTATCAATTTTTGTATTAATGTTATCATCTAATATTTTAAAACTCCACACTTCACTTTTGCCGCTATTGTTTCCTAATGGTTTTCCTTCTTTGTTAAGTGCCTGCACTTGCCATACAAAATCGCATAAGTATGGCGGTCTACATGGGCCAGTATAAATTGCAGAGCCATTGATCACTGCTTGTGTAATATTATCTACATCTTTAGTAACAATGGGTTGGTTACTTCTCATTGCAGCGGTACCATTTTGCCCTTGCATTAACTGCCATACTTTTAAGCGGTAAGTAACGGGTTGCTGAGGTTTTGGTACAAGTGGTGTCCACCTAAACTGAATAGGTTTTAAAATATCTTTTTTACTAATTCGCTTTTCGTTATCTGGAGTAATAAGTGTTGGAGGAGCATACTCTTCTCCTTTTGCACTTTCTACCTTAAACTCTTTGCAACTTTCTGGGCTAATAGCAATTCTATCTAAATTGTAAAATTGTACACATAGCTGGTAAGTGCCTTCTTTAAGTTCTTTACAATTTCCTAATAAAGATGTAATGTCGTTTGTAGTAAATGTTTTTACTTCAAAGGCATTCATGGGTTGTGCTGTAGCGGCAGTATTGCCACAAATGATGGCACCATTGCTTCTTATTTGTACCACTAGTTTTGGCTCTTTTAATTGCACCGTAGGTGCTTTTTGAGCGGTTAAAATAATTGCTCCCGGCACAGAGCTCCAGTCATCAATTTTTGAGGGCAATGTATTTTTTACTTGAAAACTTACAATGCGTATTTGGTTAATTTGGCCAAAGGCCGCAGTGCTTAAAAAGCACATCCAAAGCAGTAATAATTTTAGTTTCTTCATATACGAAGTTTTTTTGCAACGTAAAGATTGAAATAAAAAAAACTGTTTTTTGTGCTATTGTATAGATGTTGGGGTTGATTGTATAGGTGCTACAATGCGGTTTAGGAGTTTAAAGGTTTAGGGTTTAGTGCTGGGAATTGGGGGTTCACTTTCTAATTTAGGGTTTCGATATTCGAACTTATTTTCTCCTAATCCATTTTTCAAATCTTGCCATAAACTCTTCTTTTCGCCTTGTAGCTACAGGTATTTCTTTTCCATTTTCTAAAACTACATCGCCGCCGCTACCTTTAATATATTCTTTAATGTAGGCTAAATGAATAATGTATTTATCATGAATTCGAATAAAGTCAGCATCTGGTAATAATTTTTCGTATTCTCCTAACTGGCGACTAACTACAATTTTTTTATCATCGGCTAAATAAAAGTGAGTGTAATTGCCGCTGCTTTCGCAAAACATAATATCGGCAATTTTTACAAAAATTAAACCGTTTGTTGTGGATAGTGGAATTTTATTAGGTGCCGCTTGTTTGGAGTTATGTTCTAATAATGTGAAAAGGTTTTTATTAATGTTCTTTTCTTCAATTCTTTTTTCTGCTGTGGTTACTGCAGCAATTAGCTTTTCGGTATTTATAGGCTTGGTAATATAGCCTGTGGCATGATGTTCAAAGGCTTCTACTGCATAATGGCTGTATGCAGTTACAAATATTACTTCAAAATTAATAGGCTCTAATTGTTTTAACAAATCAAAGCCGTTTAAGTGAGGCATTTCAATATCTAAAAAAACTAATTGTGGCTGTAGTTCATCAATTAGCAATAAACCATTTTTTGCATCGGTATCTGTAGCCAAAATTTTTACTGATGGGCAGTGCATACTAAGCATGTTTTCTAACAGCTTAATATTTTTTGCTTCGTCATCTATTATAATGCAGTTAATCATGGTTTTAAGGTTGTGGGTATTTTTACAATTATGGCAGTGCCTTCTGCATTACCATTTTCATCTTTTTTATCTATTATTTGTTGCTCAATATTATATAACTCTGCTCTTCTTTTTGATATGCTCATTCCCTTACTTTGATACTCAATATGGCGTTTACTTTTTAAAAGGGTAGCTTTTTCTCTGCCAATTCCATTGTCGTCAATTATACAAACCAAATTGCTATCCTCTATTTTTGCTGTGATTTTTATTTCTCCCTGTTTGTTCTCTAAAAATCGTATGCCATGCCTAATAGCGTTTTCTACATAGGGTTGTAACAACATGGCTGGTACAAATAAATTTTGGGGGTTAATATTTTTATCTATGTCAAACGTATAATTAAATTTATTTTCAAACCTAAGTTTTTCTAATTGTAAATAATTGGTAAGGTAGCTTATTTCGTTTTCTAAACTAATAATAGCTGCATCACTATTATCGATAGTACTACGCATTAATTCAGAAAATTTATCAAGATATTTATCTGCCTGCATATAATCTTTATCATAGATAAATCCTTTTATGCTATTAAGACAGTTGAAAACAAAGTGTGGATTTATTTGTGCTTTTAGGGCTTGCATTTCAAGCTCTGTTAATCTTTTTTCTGTAGTAATTTTTTCTAGGGCAATTATTTGTTTTCGCTTATTTCGTTTGTGTTGTGAATATAATATTAGCCCAAATATTGATAATGCAAAAAGTATCCAAAAAATTGAGCTTTTCCAAAAAATGTTAGCAATTTTAAATGTTGCAGTTGCTTCCAATTTACTGGGTTGTCCATCTCTTCGTATGGCTCTTATTCTAATTTTGTAAGTACCAGCGGTTAGTCTTTTTAAATAAATTTTTTCGGCAGGTTGCCAAGCCCCATCATTTACACTAAATTCGAACCTTGGTATAAAACCTGTTAAATCTACTCCCGAAAACTCAATGTTAAAATTTTTTTCCTTAAAGCCCAATTGGTATTCCCTTTTTAATTCTACAGGAACGTCATTAATTTCTACTTTGGTGATAAAGGTAGGTATATCTGTAACGGGTAATTGTAATTTTAGTGGTAAAATATTTAACCCTTCATTAGTTGCTAAGTAAACAAGGCTATCTTGTATAGCAATGTCATTAATCTGTTCGCCAACGAGGCCATCTGAAGCTCCAAAATAGTTACTTGTATAATTAAATCTTTGACTATCGTATGTATAATTTATCCTATTTGCACCCTTGTTTGTACCCAACCAAACTTCGCCTTGCTTATTACAAAAAAGCGACCTACAACCATTGCCTGGTATATTACTTCCTAACGGAATTGAGGCTACCCATTTGTTATCTTTTAATACCAACAACGAATCGGTGCCAAGCCCTATCCACATTAAATTATCTGGCGAACACACCATTGTATTTATTTTGTAGGAAAGTGCTTTTCTGCCTTCGCCTAACACTTTTAACTGTTTGTTTTTCCATAAAAACAAGCCTTCGTTGCTGCCAATATAAATATTGCCAATTTTATCTGCCCCTAAGCTTACCACTCTTTTACTAATACTATCAACAACCTGTAATTTTTTTAAATTAAAAAGATAGGTATATGCATGGCCTCCAAGCAAAATCATAGAGTCGTTCAATAAGTATGCAGCCTTTGTGGATTTGTTGGCATTGCCTGCATTACTAAATGTGTTTTTTATGGTAAATGTGTTTTCGTCTATTAAAAAAGAACCTGATTGTGTGGCTACATAAATGCCATACTTTGTTTGAATTATTTTTCGAACCCATCCATCAATATTTTTCTTTTTATTTAAGAATAGTTTTTTTACATACAAACCATCGTAGCTAAACATTTCACCATTATTGTTACCTGCAATTAAATTTTTTGACTTTAATATAGCATTAAAACCTTGTTTTAAATTACTATTATCTAAAACTGATATTCTTTTCTTTTGCACTTTTATTAGCCCCTTATCTTTTGTTGAAAGCCAAATATTTTCATCATTATCTTCTAAAACATTTCTTACAGGAATGCCGTCTGTAGTGGATACAATTTCAAGAGGTTCTAATGTATTTTTATCAAGCATGTATGTAGTGCCATTTAGCGATGTAATGGCAAAGCGTTTTCCTGTTTTACAAAAAATTCTAAACGGAAAGGGGAAAGTTTTTTCTTTAACAAAATGTATATCCCCATTACTGTCAAATGTGTATATTAATATAGAGTTTAATGTTGAAAAGTAAATAGTGTTACCTAGCACATCGCCAGTTACAATATGTTTTTGTAAAAACTTAGTAGCAATAACTTTGCCGTTTGAATATTTTTTAATTGAATCTTCGGAGATAAAAATATAACTCCCTTTTTTATACTCTACGATACTTATAGGTATTATGGATTTTGGGGTTAGTATATTGGGTAACGGTATTGCTTTATTGTTTTTATAAATAAATATATTTCTTTTTATGTTAGAAAATGCTACTCCTCCATATTGCAATATATGGGGGCGATATGATGTGTTTAATTCAATTTTTTTTAGCTCTATGTCTGTATCCTCGTTTTCAAATTTATCCTTTGTTTCGTTGTAATAACATGGAGTACGCCTAAAAGGAATTATCCAAATAATACCACTACTATCTATAAATAAATCTGTAATTTCATTATCGGTTAAGCCATCAACAGTGCTATAGTTTCTAAAATTTTTTCCGTCAAATCTAGAGAGGCCAATTTCTGTTGCAATCCATAAAAACCCTTTTTTATCTATAATACTTCTATATACTGAGTTAGAAGGCAACCCTTCTTTTGTTGTGTAAAATATAGTTTGTGATGATTGTGCTTTTAGGGTAAAAGACAATAGGCAACAGGCAATAAATAATAGGCAATAAGCAATAAATAAATTATTGCTTTTTTGATTAATAAAAGGTTTTTTAGTAAAAAGGTTATACATCTTTTGTAAATATAAAAAAAGCGAAGCATAATAAATAGCTTCGCTGTATATGTGTTTTACCTAATTGTATATGCGATAACTATTCTATCAATCTTTCTAGGCAGCTATATTGTGTTTTTAATAAATCATCATATTCATCAGCTTTTTTAAATAAGCGTTCAAATTGTTGTTTTCCAGTATCATGAGTTACGTCTAAATCGTACATAATACAGCTTAGCACAATGTTTTGCCCATTGCAACTAAGTGTTAATCCGTTTAGATTATAATTTTCTTGTAATAAAAATTGGTACAGCGGTTTTATTTTAGTGGCATCGCTGGGCATATGGCACAAAAAAGCATCGCTGGTTACAAAATAGTTTTCTGCATTGTACGATATTTTTATTTTAGCGCTGCCTTCTTCAACCTCCCAATTATTGGCTCCGTTTCTAGCTAGCTTAATATCTTTTCCTAGGTCTTTTAAAATTCCTTCTATTGTTTTTGCAATACCTACTGGCTCATGTTCTTTTTCTGGCATTTTAGGTAAAACAACTTCTGTACCGCAGCTTGGGCAATACTTTTCGGTATCAATATTTTGTGGCGATACTAAATAGTCACAACTAAAACACCTTGTACTTGGGTTTCCTTTATTGGGTGCATATAGTTCTAAAGCCGTACGTAAATAACTTACTGGCAATGCAAAGCCAAGGTTGTCGCCACCTCTAATTATAAAAGAATTTACGCCTATAATTTCTCCCTGATCATTTACTAATGGGCCGCCACTATTGCCAGGGTTAATGGCTGCATCTATTTGTATAAATTTTAAGCCATCTCGTATTCTATCTACCTTACTTATTACACCTTGGGTTGCAGTATAATTCAATCCATAAGGATGACCAATAGCAACAACGTCATCGCCATCTTTCATTGTTTCGTACTTACCCAATTGAATTGGCGGCAGTACGGCAGATGCTGGTGGCTCTAAAAAAGCAAGGTCATGTTTTTTATCGGTGTACCATACTCGGCTTAATGCTTTATCAAACACCTTGCCTTTAATGGTAACTTCTGCATTACCTTCAATTACATGATTGTTGGTAACAATTACA
This sequence comes from Ferruginibacter sp., assembly GCA_017988335.1. Classification (GTDB taxonomy): domain Bacteria; phylum Bacteroidota; class Bacteroidia; order Chitinophagales; family Chitinophagaceae; genus Ferruginibacter. Next base: position 49,602 of record JAGNRZ010000001.1, on the reverse strand, counting down.
TCAAACTCTTTTACATAAAACCCTGTACCAGTGCCTGTTTGCGTAGCTATTTGAATAATAGCATCTTGGTATTTTTCTATAATTTCTTGAGATGGCATTATTTATTATCGAAGTTTAAAAATTCTAATTCGTTGGTAAATGTTTGGTTAAAGTTTACTAAGTTGTCAAAGCGTATGTTGGCCGTTTTAAAATCAAGCTTAGGGTGTTTTTTTCGCCAGGCATCTTGAATATTATTGACCGTGTTAATAATAGCTTCGCTATTAAATTTATTAGCAGCACTATCAAAATAATTATTGGTAAAGCCTAATGCAGCAAAAAAATCGGTATAGTTTACTTGCATAAATAATTTAAAAAATTCGCTAAGTGGCTTAGGTAAACTATATGAATATTGACAGAAAGAAATACCATACTCACAAATTTGCTGTGCAATTAATGGGTAAGCGTTATCTCTATACCAAATCATGTTATTATTAGCAGCATAAATTGCATCTGCAACTGTTTTTTGTGTTTGCGGCACTACAATTGCAAATGTGCTTTTGCTATTAAACAAGTTTTTAAAAAAATCCTCTCTCGGTATTTGTTGAAATTTTTTAAACGCTTCCATCATTCCGCTATTTTTTTCCGTAGCTGGCTTTTCATCTTTAGCAAAATAAATGTGTGCAATTTTTTCTATCTCTGCTTGTAGCTTGCCTTCTGGTCGTATTAAATAATCTATTCTAAAAACTAATGTAAGTAATAAGTAAGCAATGCCACCGCTAAACTTTTCTGCATCTAAAGTATTTATATAGCTTAGCGTATCACTAATCCATTCTTGGGTAAATGCATATTTGGTTTCTTTTTCGGCATCGGGCAATTGGGCTACATGGTCTGTATCTATCATTTCCAAACTGCTAAAATCTTGTACTAATAAATCATCTTGTTTATCAGCTTTTGTAGCTAATTCTTTTAAGCCATAGTATAACTTGTTTGGATTAGCAGTTTCTAAATCACTATCAAAACGCATACACAATCTATCACCATCAAGTGCATATCTACAGTAATACAGACTAAAATTTTGGTCTAATAGCCTACGCATTACAGGCACACTGGGCTGTGGCATTTTTGCCAAGCTTACTTCGGCTACTACATGTTCTGCATCGCCTTTGCCCCGTACAATTTTACTGCCCTGATAAATTTCAAAACTAAAGCTATCGCCATTTCTATTAAGCCTTACATTATCAGCCTCTTCATCTCTTACATAATCAAAAAAAGCATCAATACTTTGTTGATATTTTTTGTCTTTAAATAAATTGTCGGCATCTGTCCATCTATTCGTTTTTTCTACGGTTTTATTGTTATCGCTGTATCGTCCAAAGCGTATTGTAGGGTTATTTTCCTCTTTTTTTTTGCCCCAGCCAAATAATTTATCTAACATAAATAGCTAATATTTTTTAACAGATAAGCAATTTACGTAAGGTTTGGGTAAAATTGTTTAAAAATAGACTGTACTTTTAGCGTAGTTACTTTTATATTTGCTCAATTAAAGATATAATTTATGAAGTTTATTGTTTCGTCATCGGCATTGTTAAAACAATTACAACAAATTAGCGGTGTAATTAATGCTAATACCGTACTTCCCATTTTAGAAGATTTTTTGTTTGAAATAGAAAAGAATAAATTAACTGTAGTAGCTACCGATTTAGAAACGGTAATGAAAGTGCACTTAGATATTGAGGCAAAAGATAGTGGTAAGGTGTGTATTCCTGCAAAAATATTAATGGATTCGTTAAAAAATATTGCAGAGCAACCGCTTACATTTAATATTGATAAAAACTTTGGCGTAGAAATTACCAGCGATAACGGTAAGTATAAAGTAATGGGCGAAAACCCAGATAACTTTCCTAAAGAGCCAGCCGCTGATGATGCTAATGAATTTACTATGACATCATCTGCCCTAGTAACCGCTATTAACAAAGCCATTTTTGCTGTAAGCAACGATGATTTACGCCCAGCTATGACAGGTGTGTTTTTTGAGTTAGATAAAAAGGGGATTACTTTTGTAGCTACTGATGCACATAGGCTTGTACGTTATACAAGAACTGATGTAAGCTGCCCTCAAAAAGATAGTTTTATTGTGCCTAAAAAACCATTGAGTTTATTAAAAGGTAGTTTGCCAGATAATGATGATGAGTTAAATATAAGTTACAATAGCAATCATTTATTTGTAAAGCATGGCGGTACCGAGTTGGTGTGTCGTTTAATTGATGCCCGTTTTCCTGATTATAAAGTGGTAATACCGGCAGATAATCCTTACAAAATGACGATTAGCAAAGCTGATTTTCAAAATGCACTACGCCGTGTAAGTGTATTTAGTAATAAAAGTACCAATCAAGTAGCTTTAAATATTAGCGGTAGCGAATTGCAATTAGCAGCACAAGATGTTGATTTTAGTTTTGAAGGTAACGAACGCATGAAATGCCAATACGATGGCGAAGATTTACAAATTGCCTTTAACGCAAAGTTTTTAATTGAAATGCTTGGCGGTGCCGATACTAATGAAATTAACATGGAGCTTAGCACACCCACCAAAGCTGGTATTATTAAACCAACAGAGCAAGATGAAAATGAAGAATTGCTAATGTTAGTAATGCCTTTAATGCTAAATAACTAACCCAACTGTATATAAATTTAAACCGCTGCATTTTGTAGCGGTTTTTGTATTTAAGCTTTGCCTTTTGGCGTGAAAATAAATTTTACCTTTGTCTTCTATGGCAGAAAACTTACAAATAACACAAGGCACAAAAGAAGAAATTTATAAATCTCTTTTACCACAAATACAAGGCATACTTACTGGCGAACCCGATTTAACAGCCAACTTAGCTAATATTACTGCTGCTTTAAAAGAGCAATTTGGTTGGTTATGGGTAGGTTTTTATTTGGTAAAAAATACGGTAGATGGCAATGAAGATGAATTAGTACTAGGTCCATTTCAAGGGCCAATAGCTTGTACAAGAATACGCAAAGGAAGAGGTGTTTGTGGCACAAGCTGGCAACAAGCACAAACATTAATAGTACCCGATGTAGAAAAATTTCCTGGGCATATTGCCTGTAGCAGTTTAAGTAAAAGCGAAATTGTAGTACCTATTATTCGTAATAATATTGTGGTAGGTGTGTTAGATGTGGATAGCGAATTACTTGATCAATTTGATGAAGTGGATAGGTTGTATTTGGAAAAGGTGGTGGAGATGCTAGTAGTTATTTAGTTGTTTCTTATTTTTAAACATGCCTCAAAAATATCTATAACCATTTGAGCAATCGAGGTTTCTAAGAGGTGATTTGTACCAACTAAAGAATAAGTTGTATCCAAAATACTTGGCTTTGCAGATGCAGTTATTCTTTCAACTTCAAATTCACCATATTCTTTTTTGGCATCCGTTTCCAGTCTTATACAAATATAATTTGCTTCAAAAGATTTTTGAGACTTAGCCTTACTGTTATCATATGAAGGCCACTTGCTTTTTGTATGTATTGCTGATTCAGCAAATTTATTTAAAGTTTTTTCTATATTATTTTGTAGTTTCTCAAAATCGCAAGGCCAACTATCAATAATTAAATCATCTATTTCTGCATAAATGCCTGAAGATATTTTACCAAAAGGAACAAATATTATTTGATTATAGTCATCACTTATGTATAATTTACAGAACCTGTAAGGGTATTTAATATTACCCTTAACAATTTCATTATCTTGTTTATTCTTATACCAAAGCATAAATAAATATACAACTTAAATCTCCAATTTTTTTATTCCCTCTATCCCACCTAAATTCGCTGCTCTTTAAAAATAACGAATAATGAATTTTAGTCAACATATAGCTACACAACTTAATTTAAAAACTACACAAGTAGATGCCGTTTTGCAATTACTTGCCGAAGGCAGCACCATCCCTTTTATTGCCCGATATAGAAAAGATAAAACAGGTGATTTAGATGAATTGCAAATTCAGCAAATAGAAACTACAAACAATCAACTTAAAGAATTTGCAGAGCGTAAAGCCTTTATTGAAAAAACAATTACTGAGCAAGGTAAGATGACAGAGGAGTTGCAGAAAAAAATTGATGCGGCCACAACCTTATCTACCCTAGAAGATATTTATTTGCCCTACAAACCAAAACGAAAAACAAAAGCACAAACAGCAAGAGAAAATGGCTTAGAACCTTTAGCTAATTTAATTTTAGAAAATAAAGAAATAGACGTAATTGCAGAGGCTAATAAATACATAACCGAAGTAATTAAAACTCCTGAAGATGCCTTACAGGGAGCTAGAGATATAATTGCAGAGCTAGTAAATGAAGATGCAATAGTAAGGGCAAAACTTAGAACATTTTTTGAAAAAGAAGCTACCCTGCAAAGTAAACTTATTGCTGATAAAGAAACTGAAGCTGCTAAGTTTAAAGACTATTTTGATTTTAGTGAACCTATACATAAAATTCCATCGCATAGAACACTAGCCATATTTAGAGGCTTTTTAGAGGGCTTTTTACGCATTGCTATTGCACCGCAAGAAGAATTGGCTTTAGAGTTAATTGAACAAAATTTTATTAAAGGCTACAGTAGCACTTGCACTTCCGAAATTAAAAAAGCTATTAAAGATGCTTATCGCCGTTTGCTACAACCTAGTTTAGAAACTGAATGTAGAACAAACTTAAAAGTAGCTGCCGAAGATGAAGCTATTACAGTGTTTGCAGAAAACTTACGTCAACTTTTATTATCGGCGCCTGTGGGCAGCAAAAAAACTTTAGCTATCGACCCTGGCTACCGTACAGGTTGTAAAGTTGTTTGCTTAGATGAAAAAGGTGATTTATTGCACAACGATTTAATTTATGTACATGAAAATAATCGTTTGCAAGAGGCATCAGCCAAAATAAAAAACCTTGTAGCAAAATATGCCATTGAAGTAATTGCTATTGGCGATGGAACAGCAGGTAGAGAAACCGAAAAATTTATTAAAGATTTACAGTTAGGCTTACCTGTTTATTTGGTAAATGAAGATGGTGCCAGTATTTACAGTGCTAGCGAAATTGCCAGAGAAGAGTTTGGCGATTACGATATTACAGTACGTGGCAGTGTAAGTATTGGGCGTAGATTAATGGATCCTTTAGCAGAGCTAGTAAAAATTGATGCAAAAAGTATTGGTGTAGGGCAATATCAGCATGATGTAAATCAGTTTAAATTAAAAGAACGATTAGATGCCACTGTACTAAGCTGTGTAAACAAAGTAGGTGTAAACTTAAATACGGCAAGTAAGCATTTGCTAGCGTATGTAAGTGGTATTGGTGCAAGTATTGCCGATAATATTGTTAAGTATAGAAACGAAAATGGTAAATTTAAAAATAGAAAGCAACTATTAAAAGTACCAAGGCTTGGCGAAAAAGCCTTTGAGCAATGTGCAGGTTTTTTACGGATAAAGGATGGCGATAATGTTTTAGATAATAGTGCGGTGCACCCAGAAGCGTATAATGTGGCAGAAACTATAGCAAAGGATTTAGGCTTACCTATTAAGGAGTTAATAAAAAACGAAAAAGTATTAAATACTGTTGATTATAAAAAATACAAAACCGAAACTATTGGTGAGTTAACTATAAAAGACATTATTGAAGAATTAAAAAAACCAGGCCTAGACCCTAGAGCCGAAGCTCAGCAATTTGAATTTGCTAATATTTTTTCGATAGAAGATGTGCATGTAGGAATGGATGTACCAGGTGTAGTTACCAACATTACAAGGTTTGGTGCATTTGTAGATATTGGTGTAAAGCAAGATGGATTAGTGCATGTATCGGAAATTGCACATAAGTACATTACCGATCCTAACGAAGTGTTGAAATTAAATCAGCAAGTAACGGTAAAAGTGCTAGAGGTAGATATAGCAAGAAAACGTATTGCACTTTCAATAAAACAAACAGAGCCTGCTCCTGCAAAAACAAATTATACCAAACCAAAAAATTCGTTTACCCCAAAAGAAAATGTTGATGTACCTATTGGAGATGCATTGGCTATGTTAAAGAAGAAATTTGGGAAATAAAATTTTTCTCCCGCCGATAACGCAAATGACGCAGAAAAAGACTAATCAAAAATCAGCGGTATCAGCGTAATCGGCGGGCAATCTATTCTCCATCTTTCCAGCCCCACAAATACCTACAAGCATAAGTCCTATATGGGCTCCATTTTTTACTTATGCTTAGCATTTTTTCTTTCATCGCTTTTTTATCCGCAAAATCTATTTTATATAGTTTGCACATAGCTTGTTGTATACCCAAATCATCAATAGCAAATACATCTTCTCTGCCTAAAGTAAACATTAAAATCATTTCTACCGTCCATTTACCCACACCTTTTATTTGTGTTAAAAAAGCAATTAGGTCGCCGTTGCTCATTTTATACAATTGTGCATCGGTAATTTTTTGGTCTATAAAAAACTGGCAAACATTTTTTACATAGTTGGCTTTGGCATTGCTAAGCCCTATGCTACGTAAGGTTTCAAATTGAGTATCTACAATTTGTTGAGGTGTTGGTGTTTTGCCGTTGTATAAATTAATAAAGCGTTGTTGAAAAACATCTGCCACTTTTGTACTTAACTGCTGGCTCATTATGGAGTTACATAAATGTAAGTACACATTTTTTCGTTTGCTTAAAACAAACGGTTGTTGTGGCGTAATTATTTTATGTAATTTTTTATCTTTCGATAACCATGTTAAATGCTCCATAGTTTTTATTTATAAACTCCAACTCATTTCTCCGCCTTTTTCATCTTTTAAAATAATACCAGCATCATTCAATTGGTTGCGTATTTTATCTGAGGTTACAAAATCTTTTTTTGCTTTAGCTTCCTTACGTATATCAATTAGCAATTGCATTACATCATTAAGCTTGCTATTATTAGTTTCTGTAATGGCTTGTAAGCCAAAAACATCTTCTAAGTAAGCTTTAAATTTTGTTTGCAATAGTTGCAATGTAGATGATGATAATTTTTCAATAGCTATTACTCCATCTTTAATAGAATTAATAATAGGTACAAGTTCATACATACTTGCCAACACTTTTGCTGTGTTAAAATCATCATTCATATTTTCATCAAAGCTAAAGATGAGTTTAGAAATTTTAGTATTGAGTTCTTCGTCAATTTCGAAATTTGAACTTTGAATTTCAAATTTCATAAGCGTTTCATATGCTTCCCACAAACGCTTTAAACCTTTTTCACTGGCTTGTAAAGCTTCGTTACTAAAGTCGAGTGTACTACGGTAGTGTGTTTGTAACATAAAAAACTTTACTACCATGGGGTGATAAGCCTTATCTAACAAAGGATGATCACCTGTAAATAATTCACCCGGCAAAAAACCATTACCAGCAGTTTTGCTCATTCTAGCACCATTTACTGTAAGCATATTGGTATGCATCCAAAAACGGGCAGGACTAGTTTTATTGCAAGCTTGGCTTTGTGCAATTTCGTTGGTATGGTGTGTGGCTGCTAAGTCCATACCGCCGCCATGTATATCAAACTGTTTGCCTAAATATTTTTCACTCATAGCACTGCACTCAATATGCCAACCCGGGAAGCCCATACCCCACGGGCTTGGCCATTGCATTAAATGCTCAGGTTTAGCTTTTATCCAAAGTGCAAAATCTAGTCTTCCCTTTTTTTCATCTTGCCCACCAAGGTCTCTAGTACCTTCTAATAAATCTTCTAATTTTCTATTGGTTAAAATACCGTAAGGTTTTTCTTTATCATATTTTTCTACATCAAAATACACTGTGCCCTCTACCACATAAGCATATCCGTTAGCTATAATTTCTTCCGTCATTTTTATTTGTTCTGTAATATGCCCTGTAGCTGTTGGCTCTATACTTGGGGGCAACGTATTAAACACTCTCATCACATCTCTAAAACCCAATGTATATTTTTGTACAATCTCCATGGGCTCAACTTTTTCAAGCTTTGCCTTTTTACTAAACTTATCATCGCCTTCATCTCTATCTCCTTCCAAATGCCCAGCATCAGTAATATTACGAATGTAGCGTACTTTATAACCTAAATATTTTAAGTATCTATAAATAATATCAAACGAAATAAATGTACGGCAGTTGCCCAAATGCACATCGCTATACACAGTGGGGCCACATACATACATGCCCACATAGCCTTCGTTTATAGGTGTAAATAATTCTTTTTCTCTGGTAAGTGTGTTATATAGTTGCAGTGCCATAATAGTAATTGGCTTTTGTATTAATAGTTATAAAAAATTGTTAGGGAATGCCTACAGTAGGCAAAGATATTATAGTATGCCGCAAAGGCAACAACAACAGCAGAAATATGTAATAAACTTTTTCAATAACGTAAAGGTAATAAATTATTTTATTAACTGCACATCGGCAATTACAGGATAGTGATCTACCAAGTCTTTTTTATTAACTGTATATTGTTGTACAGCAAACTGTTTGCCCACAAAAATATTATCAATACGTAAAGTGGGGCTAATTCGCCTAAACGTACGGCTAATGCCGTTTCCTTTTTGAGCAAATGTATTGGTAAGGTTTTTGCCTATTGTGGCGTAAGCATAGCTATTAGGTACATCGTTAAAGTCGCCAGCAACTACAACAGGGTAAGGGCTTTTGGCAATTTCGGCGGCAATTCTATCGGCTTGTATTTTACGTTTTAAAAACCCTCTTTTTAACTTACTAATTATGTTTTTTGTTTTAGCTAGGTCGTCTTTGTCGCCAACTGTAGGCTTTTCAATATATTGTAAATTGCTATTACTAAACTTTAGCGATTGTAGATGTATATTAAACACTCTAAAAGTGTCTTCATTTTTTACAATATCGGCATATTGAAAAATTGAGTTGTAATCGTTTGGATAAAAACTTACTGTTTGTTTATTTATTATTGGATATTTTGAAAAAAGGATAATGCCAAAATGGTGGTTGCCATCAAAATCAAGCTTGGGATTAAAACTATAATGGTATTCTTCAAAATTTAGATGGTTAACTATTGTAGGAATAAAATTTATGGCTGCATCATTTTTTATACCGCCTACCATTTCTTGAAAAAAAGCCACATCGGGGTTGTAGCTGTTAATCAATTCAAACATTTGCTCTTTTTTTTCAGGATGTGTTTTATGTTCTAAAATATCAAAATGCTCAACATTCCAGCTCATTAACCGTAAACTGTTTGGTTGTTTTTGTTTATTAAAAGAAGATGAAAGACGAAGTGGAACAATATGGCTGATAGGCTTGTGCGCCAACAACATTGTTAAAATTGAAATAATGCTCCAGATAGGTTTTACAAACAACCAAAATAAAATAAATAAAAATAAGAGTAACAGTAAATAAAAAGCACCAAGGGTAAGCAAACCTAAAAACCAAAACTGATTTGGATTAAACCAACTAGCATAACAACCTAGCAAAAACAAAACAGCAATTATTATGTTAGACATAATAAAAAACTTTTTTGTAAACCGGCGAAAAAGGCTTTTAGGCATAATATAAAGTTAACGGTTATCTATCTTTTATTATTGTTAAAATGATAGATGGTTTTTCTTGCTATTTCGATGAAGGAGAAATATTAATTCACTGTACAACTTTACTTTTATAGATTTCTCCTTCGTCGAAATGACAAATGTTTTTTACATTGCAAAAAATAAAAAGCCATGTTACAACAATCTACTCTCACATTTTTATCTCAATTAAATAAAAATAATAACAAGCCTTGGTTTGATGCAAATAGAAAAAAATACGAAGCTGCAAAAACAGATTTTTTACAACTAGTAGAAAAAACCATACAGGTTATTGGCACTTTTGATAACAGCATTATTACACTTGAGCCTAAGAAATGTATTTTTAGAATTAATAGAGATGTTCGTTTTAGTAAAGATAAAAGCCCTTACAAAAACAATATGGGAGCTAGTTTTAACAAAGGCGGCAAAAAAATACAAAATGCAGGCTACTACTTACATGTAGAGCCGGGCAAAAGTTTTATTGCTGGCGGTATATATATGCCTATGCCACCAGAGTTAAATAAAATAAGGCAAGAAATTGATTACAATTTTATTGATTGGAAAACTATTGTAGAAAACAAGCCGTTTAAAAAAATATTTACAAACGGTATTGAAGGAATAGAAACTTTACAACGGCCGCCAAAAGGATATGATGAAAACAACCCAGCAATTACTTACTTAAAAATGAAAAGTTATATAGCTTCAGTAGAATTAAAAAATACCGAACTTACGGATAAGAAAATGTTAAAAACAATAGAAACGGTTTGCAAACAACTAAAGCCTATGCTTGATTTTTTAAATACAGCTATTGAATAGCTTACTCCTCACTAGCTCTTTTCAGAAACTCTTTTTCTTCGTCGGTTAAAAACTGATAGCCCTTTTGGCTTATTTTATCTAGCAACTCATCTACACGTTGTTGTGTTACATTTGATTTTTTTTCGTAAGGAGCTCTATCGCCTGTGTTGTAAAATATTTTTTCTTTTACAGATGTATTTTGAACATTTTTATTAGGGTTAAATAAATTACCACACCAGTTATAAAAGTCTATCATCCACACACTTCCATCTTTACCTCTTTGTAAAAAATATATAAATAAATACCCTGTTAAAGCAGCAGCTAGTATAGCAAAACTATTTACGTTATTAAAAAATATTGCACTTAAAAAACTTACTATTAAAAACAATACGGTTAATATCCATACTGAAATACCATTACCAATATTGCGGAACATTTTATAATTAGGAGAAATGGTTGTTACCGCTAAAGCAATGGCTGTAGTGCCCATTGCACTACCATTTAAAAAATAGTTAGTGTTATTTTCTTTTACAGATGGAATGACGTAGCATGCTATTATAAAACAAATAGCCCCAGCTAATGAGCCATATATGTAGATAGGAAAAATCAATCTATTACCCGATAAATCTTGAAGCATAAAACCAAAAGCCCATAGCCAAAGCATGTTGCTTATCATGGTTAGTATTAAAGGAAAAACATCAAGCCCACCATGTGTAAACATAAAGGTTAAAATTGTCCATGGCTTACCACTTAGTTCACCTAAGTTGGCAGGCAAAGCAAACCAGTTAGTAGCATCAAATTGTAAATGCTCTAAGCCTTGCCCTTGATGTGTAAAAAGATAAAACACTCTGGTTACCATTATTAATAAAAACACAATAATGTTCACCGTAATTATGGCCATTACTGCATTGTTAGGGTCGCCAAGTGTAAAACGTTTACTTTTTTTGTAAGCCCCTTTATCTTTATAATCAATATATCTTTCTGCTTCTCCCATAAAATTACTTTGTTCAAAATTACTAACAGTTATTACAAACTATTGTTAATGATTAATAGAATGTTTTTTTATTGGTTTTATTCCAATATAAAACTAGTAAAAAGCCTGCAACCAAACCACTTAAATGGGCATAATGTGCTATACCTGTTTTTACAGGCCCAAATTGACCAAATAAGTCAATTACAATCATGATTGCAACCGCCCATTTAGCCTTTATTGGTACTGGTATAAACATCATATATAACTCTGTATTTGGAAATAAATAAGCAAATGCTGCAAACAAACCCATAATTGCACCAGAAGCTCCCAATGCCCCTCCAACAAAGATTTCACTATCGCCTGTTAATGGATTTTGCATAATCACATCCTTTAAAAAAAACATAGAACCCAAACTAGCAACCAACCCACAAACCAAATAAAAAATTAAAAACCTTTTTGGGCCCCAAACTCTTTCTAGCATTGTGCCAAAAGTATATAGTGCAAACATATTAAAAGCAATATGCCCAACACTACCATGGGCAAACATGTTAGTTACAATTTGATAGGGTTCAAAATAATTTGATTTATACCCATGTATAGCCAATTTATCTGATAATGAAAATCCTCCTTCTTTATCAAACATCATTTGACATAAAAAAACCAATACATTTATTATAATCAAATTCGTTACAATCGTTGTATTTTTTTGAAATCTATTTCCTGTGTTATAGTATGACATAAATTAAAATTAGTTTTTTACCTCATAGATTTCACAAATTTTCTCAGAAAAATCAGTGTAAATCTGCGGAATCTGTGAGCTATCTACTTCAGCACCAACAACACCACACACTCAATATGGTGAGTATGCGGAAACATATCTACTGGTTGTATTTTTTCTACTTTATATTTTTCATCTAGTAACGCAATATCCCTTGCCTGGGTAGCTGTGTTACAACTTACATATACAATTTTAGGGGCTTCTATTTCCAGTAGTTTATTTACTAGTTTTTCATGCATGCCAGCCCTTGGAGGATCTGTTATTACTACATCTGGTTTGCCATGTGTAGCAAAAAATTCATCGTTGCAAATTTTTATTACGTCTCCAGCAAAAAAATGTGCATGAGTAATATTGTTAATGGCTGCATTTTCTTTTGCATCTATAATGGCATCATCAATAGCCTCTACACCAATAATTTTTTTAGCCAATTGGCTTACAAAAATACCAATACTACCTGTGCCACAATATAAATCGTACACTACTTCATTGCCTGTTAAGCCTGCAAAATCTCTTGTAATTTGGTACAGCTTTTCAGCCTGTTTGGTATTGGTTTGAAAAAATGATTTTGGCGAAATTTTGTAACTAAAGTTTTCTAGCTTTTCAATAGCATAGCCTTTACCAAAATAAGTAATGGGTGTTAAATCGTAAATAGTATCGTTAAATTTTGGATTGATGGTGTACAGCAAGGTTGTAATAGCTGGTACTTTTTGCAATAAATCATCTAACAATAATTTTCTGTTTGCTTCATCTTCATTATTAAAAATAATATTTACCATTAACTCTCCAGTAGTACAATTGCGTATTACAATATTGCGTAACCAGCCTGTATGTTGCCTTACATCGTAAAAACTAAAGTTGTGTTGCAATGCAAAATCTCTAACACTGTTTCTAATAGCATTATTTACATCATCCATTAAATAACACTCTTGAATGTCAATTATTTTATCAAACAAACGAGGCACATGAAAACCTAAAGCATTGGACTGTGTAGTTGTTTCTTCTACACTCATTTCTTCTGGCAATAAATACCTCTTATTGCTAAATGTAAATTCCAGTTTATTTCTGTAATGCTTATCGTCATCTGCACCTACAATTGGCATTAGTGCCGGCAACTCTACCTTACCTATTCTTTTTAAATTTTGTTCTACCTCTTGCTGCTTGTATTGCAATTGTTTGGCATAGGGCAACATTTGCCATTTGCAACCTCCACATACGCCAAAGTGTTTACAAAAAGGCGTTTGCCTATCTACCGCAGGCGTTTTTATAGCAATTACTCTGGCCTCTGCCCAATCTTTTTTATTTTTTGTTAAAAATACATCTACGGTATCGCCGGGTACTGCTCCGCTTATAAAAATTACCTTACCATCATACTTGGCAAGGGCTTTGCCTTCTGCCGCATAGTCAGTTACTAAAATATTTTCTAAAACAATTCTTTTTTTATCTTTTTTCACTGGGCAAAAGTAAATTAGTTTACTGGTTAACTAGTTTATTAGCTCAGTATTTTATTTAACGTATTAAAATGTTTTTTGTTAATGAAATGTAATACTAATAGCCATTTGCTTTATAAAACATAGATAAATCAACCATTTTAAATACATTTGCTACCTTATTTACAGCATGAAAAAGATATTTACAATTTTATTGGCTTTATTCCTTACAAAAGCTTCTACAGCACAGGGATATTCCATTACTGTACAAGCCAAGGGTTACAAGGGTGGGTTAACCTATTTTACCTACTATAGTGGCAGCAATCTTAATATACAAGATAGTGCCATTATGAAAAAAAATGGTTCTGTTGTTTTTACAGGCAAAACAAAATTATTAGGTGGCATTTATGTGTTAGTGTTGTCAGATAAACGCAGGGTTGATTTTTTAATTGACAAGGAACAAAAAATAAACATCACGTTAGATTCTACTGACCTGGTTTTTAAAACCACTATTACAGGCTCAAAAGAAAATGTGCTATACCAACAGTACCAAAAATTTGTTACCACCAAAGGAAGGTTAAGGGATAATGCTAGAAGGGCTTATATGGCAGCCACTAACAAAGCAGACTCTGCCTTGCATGAAAAAAATTATAACAATTACAGCAATGAAATGAGTGTGTACAGAGAGGGAATTGTTACCAAACAACCAAAGTCTATGATGGCGGCTTTACTACAAGCCATGAAAGATCCTCAAGTGCTAATGCAAAACCCTATTACAAGAGAAGATTCGTTAAATAACTTTTACTATTATAAAACACATTATTGGGATGGTATTACATTTATGGATGATAGATTAATACGTACTCCATTTTTTACGCCAAAATTACAACGCTACTATACCGATATTGTAGTGCAGGCAGATAGTGTGATAAAAGATATTGATTACAAATTATTATTAGCAAGAAACAGCCCTGAGTTATATAAGTACATGTTAAACTGGCTTACCGATTTTTATCTTAACCCAAAATATATGGGGCAAGATGCTGTACTAGTGCATTTGTTTAACAACTACCACAGCAAAGGCTTAAGCCCATGGCTAAACGAAAAGCAAATGGAGTTTATAAGCCGTAGAGCTTATATGACTATGAGTAATTTAATTGGTGAAATGGCTGCTAACTTAGAGTTTATTGATGCTAATGATAAACCTAAACCTCTTTACGAACTTGATGCTGAATATACTGTCGTATGCTTTTGGGATCCTAATTGTGGGCATTGTAAAACAGAAGTCCCAAGAGTTGATAGCATTTATCAAGCTAGTTGGAAAAGCAAAGGAGTAAAAATTTATGCTGTACTTACACCAGAAAGTTATATTAACATAAAAGAAGATTGGCAAAAATTTATTGCTGAAAAAAAGCTAACCGAGTGGACGCATGTATGGCAAACCAAAGCCATGGCAGATGCTGACAATGCTGCTCAAAAAGCAAGCTACAGACAACTGTATGATATTACTAGTACACCTATTTTATATTTGTTAGATAAAAACAAACGTATAGTTGGTAAAAAACTAACTGTTTTGCAATTAAATGATTTACTTGAGTTCAAAATAAAAAATAATAAATAGCACATGAAGCATTTGAAATTTACAACTACACTAGTTGCTTTTTTATTAATTACATCAACCTTGTTTTCCCAAACACTTTTTACCTATGGTGGCATAGCCGTTAGTAAAGAAGAGTTTTTAAAGGCATACAACAAAAACAAAACTACTGTTGTAGATAAACAAGCCTCTATTAATGAATATCTTGATTTATATACCAAGTTTAAGTTAAAAGTAAAAGCTGCTAAAGATTTAGGTATTGATACGCTACCACAACTTAAGTACGATTTAGAAAGCTTTAAAACACAAGTAGAAGAAAGCTACATGAGTGATGATAAAAGCGTAGATGAATTAACTAATGAAGCTTTTGAAAGAAATCAAAAAGATGTACATGTATATCATTTTTTTGTGCCTTTTACACAAGGTATGCCTGCGGCAGATACAGTAAAAGCATATAACGCATTGAATGAAGTACGTAATCAATTAACTAAAAATAATACCGACTATACAAACATTGCCACTAATGCATCAAAAGTATTTACCGTAAAACATAGCGATATTGGCTTTATTACTGCATTTACATTGCCTTACGAATACGAAACTGTTATCTATAAATTACAAGTGGGTCAATTTTCGTCCATCTATCGTTCAAAAAAAGGCATACATATTTTTAAAAATATTGAGGAAAGAAAAAGTGTAGGCACTTGGCGTATTGCACAAATTTTATTTGCTTTTGCACCAGATGAAAATGCTAACAACACTCCTTATTTAAAAGCTAAGGCAGACTCTGCCTATGCCTTATTACTAAAAGGTGGCGATTTTGCATCATTAGCCAAAAAACTAAGCGATGATAAGATGAGTTATAATGCTGGTGGAGAATTGCCTATGTTTACTACTGGTAAATTTCAACCTGTATTTGAAAAAGAGGTTTTTAAATTAAAGGCTAATGGTGATATATCAAATGTATTTACTACTCCTTTTGGCTATCATATTGTAAAAAGATTAGAACAAATGCCTACACCTTCTTCAAAAGATAGTACAGGTTTTATGTTTGAATTAAAACAAAAAGTACAGCAAGATGCTAGAATAAATATTGCTAGAGAAAAATTTGCACAAAGCATTTTGGCCAAATTAAATTATAAAAAATTAACCGGTGCTAAAGATGCTGACTTGTATAAATATGCCGATAGTATTTCTAAAAACCCTTCAGCAATTGTTGCAAAGTATCCAATTAGTAAAGCCAATATTTTTAATTTACATAAAAAAAATTATACTGGTGCCGATTGGTTAGCTTTTATAAAAGATTATAAAACCAATGGCGAATTATATCAAGGAGAAGATAATGAAGCCCTGTATAAAAAGTTTGTTTACACAACAGCCCTAGCTCATTACAGAAAAAATCTAGAGCAATACAACAACGATTTTAAATATCAAATGGCAGAGTTTAAAGAAGGCAACATGTTATTTGAAATTATGGAAAGAAAAGTGTGGAGCAAAGCCGCTAATGATATGCCTGGCCTACAAAAACATTACGAAACCAATAAGGCAAAATACAAATGGGCTGCAAGTGCTGCAGTTGTGTTATTTAATTGCAGCAATGAGGTAAGTGCAAAAAAGGCAATTACCGATTTAAAAGCTGGAAAAAATTGGAAACTTGTAACCGAAGAAGCCAACAATGCTATACAAGCCGATAGTGGTAGATATGAATTAACACAAATTCCTATAAAAGAAGGCACCAACCTACAAGAAGGAATGATTAGCGACTATATAACCAATGGTATAGATGGCTCTGCAAGTTTTGTAAAAATAATAAAGCTTTACCCTGCCAATGAGCAACGTAGTTTTACAGAAGCTAAGGGTTTAATCATTAACGATTATCAAACCACTGTTGAAGAAAAATGGATTGAGGAATTAAAGAAAAAATATCCTGTAAAGGTTAATGAAGTTGTGTTGAAGGAGTTGATGAAGTAGTTGTTTTTTATCTAAATCTATTTATTATACTATTTCTATTTATTACAAGTATTTTAGGCAATACTCCAACAGATAATAAAAACATTGAAAGCACAACAAAAATTGGGAATACAATTAAGAACGAGTTACCCCAATATCCTAAAAAAGTATACACATATGCTTTGCTTGGATTTTTAGGGTTATAAATAACTGGCACTTTACTTCCTTCCACATATGTTTCATGCAAATTTGAACTCCCATAAAAACTGTATGTAGCTTCTCCTAAATTAAAATCTACTAAAGGAAAATAAGAAATAGTAGTTCTTCTTCCTCCGTAATTTAATTGAGATTCATACTCTCTAATTATACCAGTAGTTTTTATAAAAGTTAAGGCATACCAAATTTGCTTGCCATAAGTAGCTCCCAACAAAATAAGCATCAAAACCAAATACAGTTTGTACTTATTTATTTTCATACAGATAAGTATTTTTAAGGCTGTTTTTACAACAATTTTTTCACCACATCTGCCACTAACATTGGCCTACCTAAAGTGTAATAATGTAGCACAGGCACTCCAGCTTGCTTCAATTCTATACTTTGTTGCAAAAGCCATTCAGCACCAATTTTTTCTACATCAACATCGTTTTTACACTTTAGAACTTCGTTGCTTAAATCTGTAGGCAATTCTATGCTAAATGTTTTTGGCAATATGGTTAATTGCTTTTTTGTATAAATAGGCTTTATGCCTGGTATAATAGGCACTGTAATACCAATAGCTCTGCAAGCATCTACAAAGGCAAAGTATTTTTTATTGTCAAAAAACATTTGCGTTATAATATAATCTGCACCAGCATCAACTTTTGCTTTTAGGTATTGCAAATCTGTATCCATATTGGGTGCTTCAAAATGTTTTTCGGGGTAACCTGCCACACCAATACAAAACTCTGTTTTTTGTGTGCCCTTTAGTTCATCATCTAAATAAATTCCAGCATTTAAATCTACTACTTGCTTTAAAAGTTCACTAGCAAATTTATGTCCACCAGGTTCTGGTTCAAATGTACTTTCATTTTTTGCAGCATCTCCACGTAATACCAACACATTATCTATACCCAAGTATCTTAAGTTAATTAAAGCATCTTCTGTTTCATTAACTCCAAATCCGCCACAAATTAAATGTGGCACAGTATCTACATTATACTTGTTCATTATTGCAGCACAAATGCTTTCGGTACCAGGCCTTTTTCTTATTATTACTTTTTCAAAACTACCGTCTACTTTTTTCTTAAACACATGCTCACTTCTATGGTATGTTACATTAATAAAAGAGGGTTTAAACTCCATTAACGGGTTTAAATGATTATACAAGGCTTCTATACCTTTTCCTTTTAAAGGAGGCAATACTTCAAACGATACTAATGTACTTTTTGCTTGTGCTATGTGGTCAGTTACCTTCATTTACATAAAAATTATCTGTAAAATTAACTAACAATAGCTAAAGCACAAACAGTTGTTAAATAACTAGTACTGTTTAACCATTGGATGCTTTACATTATTTTTGTACAAATTATACTATTGAACTTAACTATACATACCAAAAACTTAGTAAAAATTTACGGCAGTCGTACTGTTGTAAATGATGTGTCGTTTAATGTAAGCCAAGGCGAAATTGTGGGTTTATTGGGCCCTAATGGTGCAGGTAAAACCACCTCATTTTATCAAGTAGTGGGTTTAGTAAAGCCCGATGAAGGCGAAGTGTTTTTAAACGATATAAATATTACCAAGCTACCCATGTACAAAAGAGCTCAAATGGGTATTGGGTATTTACCGCAAGAGGCTAGTGTGTTTAGAAAGCTAAGTGTAGAAGATAATATTAGTGCCATTTTAGAAATGACTAAGCTTACCAAAGCTCAGCAAAAAGAAAAATTAGAAAGCTTACTAGATGAATTTAGATTACAAAAAGTACGTAAAAACAATGGTGATACTTTAAGTGGTGGCGAACGCCGCCGTACCGAAATTGCTAGAGCCTTAGCTGTTGATCCTAAATTTATTTTACTAGACGAACCCTTTGCAGGCGTTGACCCTATTGCTGTAGAAGATATACAAGCTATTGTAGCTAAACTAAAATATAAAAATATTGGTATTTTAATTACCGATCATAATGTAAACGAAACCCTAAGTATTTGTGATAGAGCTTATTTACTTATTGAGGGTAAAATATTTAAACATGGTACTGCCGAAGAATTAGCTGGCGATGAACAAGTACGCCGATTATACTTAGGTAGAAATTTTGAATTAAAGAGGAAGGATTATTTGCATGATGAAGTGAGGGGTGAAAATCTTGATTTTTCAGATGAGATAAGCATATAGGTATCAAACAAATTGATTAATTTTAAAAAAATAATTTATGCCAACGTTACAAAAATCAAGTCCTAAATCTTCTCTTCAAGATACAATAAAACAAACAACCACTCTTTTAAAAAACTGGGATAAAGAACTTGTTGAAGAGTTTGAAAAAACTGAAATAGATGCCATTTTGGAGGAGCGTTTAGCAGAAATAAAAGCAGGTAAAACAAAGTTTGACTCTTGGGAAAATGCACAAAAAAGAATACTTGCTATTATGACTAAACGCCTACAAAAGAAAGGTTAAATGTACACTATACTATTATCTTTTAATGCCGAAGAAGATATACAGAAAGCTACAAAATGGTATCATAAACAACTTGTTGGTTTAGATTTTAAATTTTATGATGATTTAAACAAATCATTAAAGCATATCCAAAAAAATCCTTTACAAAATAATTTTTATCGTTATCACAAAATTGTTCGAAAAAAGAATCTATCTATCTTTCCCTACAAAATACTTTATATGATAGATAAAAATACTATTAAAATTATAGCCGTTATACATCACAAAAGATCTATTAGATATATTAAAAGAAGATTAAAATAATCTTTATTTTGCTACAAAATGAATCTTCTCTCCTCCACCATATCTAAATTAGCCCGAATGCGGCTTTGGCGTATTGATAATTGGAGCAACCATCCAGTGGCTGCTCAAAGAGAAGTATTGCAAGATTTGGTAACAAGGGCACAATACACCGAGTTTGGCAAAAAATATGGTTTTAATAAATTATTTAGCTTAAAAGAGTTTAAGCAAAAAGTACCCATTCAAGAGTATAATGATGTGCAGCCATACATCAACCGAATGATGCAAGGCGAAGAAAATATTTTATGGGATACCCCTGTATATTGGTTTGCTAAAAGCAGTGGTACCAGTGCCGAAAAAAGTAAATTCATCCCTATAAGCGACGAGAGCTTACAGGAAAATCATTTTAAAGCAAGTAAAGATGTACTAAGCAATTATTATAAGTTTTTTCCTAGTAGTAACTTACTTACTGGCAAGGGGCTTGTAGTAGGTGGCAGCCATCAAATAAGTAAAGTAAATGATGATATACAATTTGGCGATTTAAGTGCCATACTTATGCAAAACTCACCGTTTTGGGGGCAATGGATACGTACGCCAGAGTTAAGTGTGGCATTGCTAGATGAGTGGGAAAATAAAATAGAGCAACTTGCACAAATTACTGCCAACGAAAATGTAACATCGCTTGCAGGTGTACCTACTTGGACGCTGTTATTATTAAAACGCATACTCGAAATAAAAGGAAAGACTACCATAAAAGAAATTTGGCCTAATTTAGAATTATACATAAACGGAGGCGTATCTTTTGTGCCTTATAAAGAACAGTTTGATAAAATAATAGGTAAGCCCATCAACTATTTAGAAATATACAATGCCAGCGAAGGTTTTATTGCAGGGCAACAAGCCCCCAATGATGATGGTATGTTGCTATTCACAGAGCATGGTATTTTTTATGAATTTATGCCTGTTGAAGAATATGGAAAAACCAATCCGCAAACAGTAGGCCTAAAAAATGTGCAACTCCAAAAAAACTATGCATTAGTTATAAGCACTACAGGTGGGCTTTGGCGTTATATTATAGGCGACACTATAAAGTTTACTAGCATTAATCCTTACAAAATAAAAGTAACAGGTAGGTTAAAGCATTATATGAATGCCTTTGGCGAAGAGGTAATGGTAGATAATAGCGATAAAGCTATAGCCATAGCTGCTACAAAAACAAATGCGGTAGTAAACGATTATACAGCAGCCCCAGTTTACTTTAGCGAAGGTAGCAATGGCACACATGAATGGTTAGTTGAGTTTGATACACCACCGCAAAATTTGCAACAATTTACGGTTGAGTTAGATACTGCATTAAAAAATATTAATAGCGATTACGAAGCAAAACGACATAAAGATATTGCCTTGCGTATGCCAATAGTACATGTCGCAAAAAAAGGAATATTTGCTGCATGGCTGCGTAGCAAAGGAAAGCTAGGTGGGCAACACAAAATACCAAGGCTAAGTAACGAACGAAATGTGGTGGAGGAAATACTGGGGATGATGTAGAGTATATATTTTAGAAGCTAGTCTAAAAATTTATTACCCCTCAATCCATCCACCACCCTTTAAAATATCATTCACCGCATCATACAACTTATCCAAATCTTGTTGTGTATTAAAACCATTTATACTATAGCGTAAATATACTTTATCACCGTGTGGCATTACAGGTATTTGTATTTTGTATTTTTCATATAGATGGTCGTGTAGTTGTACTGGTTTGGTTGTTTTTATGGGTATGCTGTAAAGCTGACAAATAAAATCATCGGTAACGGGTGCAATAGGTGTTGCATTTAACAGTTGGCAAAAGCGTTGTGCATTTTGTTGTACCATTTCTTTACAGCTTTTACGTACCTCATTCCAATTATGTTGTTCCATAAAGTCAATGGCATTAGGTATGCATAAAAATGCAGAAAAATCCCTTGTGCCTTGCGTTTGGTGGTAATCTAAAAATTGTGAGTGAGAGGGTGCAGCACTCTCATAACCCCAGCTTACTACTAATGGGTCAAATAAGTTTTGGTATTCTTTTTTAACATATAAAAAACTACTGCCTTTTGGTGTCATCATCCACTTATGGCAAGCACCTGTGTAAATATCTACGTTTAATGCTGTAATATCCAAAGGCAATTGCCCAGGGGCATGTGCACCATCAACAAAAGTTAGTATTCCTTTTTGTTTAGCTATTGCACAAATTTCCTCTATTGGTAAACGTAAGCCTGTGCTACTAGTAAGGTGGCTTATAAAAATTAATTTTGTTTTACTGGTTAAGCCTTTAAAAAATTCTTCAACTAAATCTTCTTTACTGGTAATGGGTAATGTTATTGGCTGACGAACATATTTTGCCCCCACTTTTTTGCAATAATAATTCCATGTTCTATCGCAGGCTCCATATTCTAAATCGGTAGTTAAAACTTCATCATCTTTTTGTAGGTTAAAACTTTTGGCTACAATATTTACGGCGTAAGATGGATTAGTAACATACACCACGTCATCGGCATGGCAGTTAATATATTTACCTAAAGCCTCTCTTGATTGTTTTAGGTATTGTAAGCCAGTGTTAGTAATAAATTGTACAGGCTCTTGTTCAAGCTCTAATTGATATTGTTGATACCTTTCAAACACAGGCTTGGGACATGCACCAAAGCTGCCAAAGTTTAAAAAAGTAATATCTTCTCTTAATAAAAATTGTGATTTAAGATTGCTCATTGTTGCTCACTGATTTCACAGATTAACACGGATTAATTATTGCACAAATTTAATTGCCACAGAAACACGGAAGAAATACTTTAATAAACCATTTGTCATTGCTTATTATCTATTACCCATTGCCTATTGCCAATTCTTCTTTCTTCAACTCTCTATCAAAAATAAAAGTACCCAAAGGTAAAAATGCCGCAATACCAGCTTTTACCAACCATAAAAAAGGTTTTTTAAAAGCAGTAAACACACTAAATGCAAAATAAATATAGGCTACAAATAATGCACCATGTGCCCAACCTACATATTTTACCATCAATGGTTGATTATAAAAATATTTCAACGGCATGGCAATTAAAAGCAATACTAAAAAGGAAATACCTTCTGCAATACCAACCATTCTAAAACGGTGGAGTAATTTTTTATTCTTCATATTAATAATCTATAAGTTGTTCTACAATGCTTTGTGGTATTTCTCTCCACTCATATTGTTGATTACGTAGTTGTGGTTCAAAACCAGCTTCTTTAATAGCATGCTGTATGGTGGTGCTTGTAAAACGGTGTGGAGCACCAGCAGCACTTACTACATTTTCTTCTATCATAATACTACCAAAATCATTTGCACCTGCCTGTAAACAAAGTTGTGCTACTTGTTTACCAACAGTAAGCCAACTGGCTTGTATGTTTTTTACATTAGGCAACATTATTCTGCTAATAGCAATCATACGTATATACTCTTCGCTAGTGGTTAAATTGTGTACTCCACGTATTCTAGTTAATAGTGTATCTACATCTTGAAACGTCCATGGAATAAAGGCTAAAAAACCTTTAGCATCTGCAGGCTTACGGCTTTGCACTTCTCTTAATTGTACCAAATGTTCAAAACGTTCTTGCAGGGTTTCTACATGCCCAAACATCATAGTGGCACTGGTAGTAATGTATAGTTTATGTGCTTCATGCATTATATCTAACCACTCTTGTGCACCACATTTTCCTTTGCTAATTAATCTACGAACTCTATCAGTTAAAATTTCGGCACCTGCACCAGGTAAGCTATCCATTCCAGCTTCTTTTAAAGCTTTTAATACTTCTTGATGAGTGCTTTTTTCTAATTTAGTAATATGTGCAATTTCTGGTGGCCCAAGTGTATGTAATTTTATATTAGGATAAAGTGATTTTAATTCTTTAAACAAGTTTACATAAAAAGATAAACCTAACTCTGGGTGATGACCACCTTGCAATAACAATTGATCGCCACCATACTTAATAGTTTCTTCAATTTTTTGTTTGTAGGTTTCTATATCGGTTATATAAGCCTCTGCATGCCCAGGAATGCGATAAAAATTACAAAACTTGCAATTGGCAATACATACGTTTGTAGTATTTACATTTCTATCTATTTGCCAAGTTACTTTGCCATGTGGTACTTGCTTTTTTCGCAATTCGTTTGCCACATACATAAGCTCAGTAAGTGGTGCATTTTCAAACAAAAACATTCCCTCTTCTACAGTTAAAAATTCAAAAGCCAGTGCTTTTTGGTATAAATTATGTAATTCCATGGTTTCCTTTTATGTAATACATAACAAAAGTACATCCTCTTAGTTGTATATTCACACTACTGCTATATGAAGATTGTTTATTTTATCATATTACAATTATTTACAGGCGTTTTTTGCCATGCACAGGAAATACTACCACAGCCAGATGCTAAGTTTATAACCCGTTTTCCCTTTAGACAATATAGCGGCGGGGTAATGATACTTAATGCAAAATTTGATAATGTAAAAGATACGTTGAATTTTATTTTAGACACAGGTAGCGGAGGCATTTCGTTAGATAGTGCCACTTGCAGTGAATTTAATATACCCGTTACTGCTACAGATACCACCATTACAGGCATTGGTGGCATACGAAAAGTACCTTTTGTATTTAACAGAACACTTCATTTTCCAGGTCTGTCTGTACCAAACCTTAATTTTCATATAAATGATTATAGTGTACTAAGTAGTGTATATGGCGAAAAAATTGATGGCATTATTGGGTATAGTTTTTTAAGTAGATATATTATAAAAATTAACTTCGACAGTAATTTTATTGATGTTTTTAGTATTGGCAAGATAGATTATCCAAAAGGGGGAGCTATGCTAAACCCTATTTTTACAGCATTGCCAATACAATGGGGTACTTTGAAAGACAGAAAAAAAATTGGTTACAATTATTACTTTGATACAGGAGCAGGCTTATACTTGCTGCTTACAGATAAATTTGTAAAAGATAGCTGTATTTTATTAAGTAGAAGAAAACCAGTATTAACACAAGCAGAGGGTATGAGTGGAAAGTCGCAGATGAAACTTACTGTAATAAAAGAATTTAAAATTGGACCTTATAAATTTAGAAATGTACCCACTTATATTTATGATGATGAGTATAATGTAATTAACTATCCATATTTGGGCGGTTTAATAGGTAATGATTTATTACGAAGGTTTAATATGATTATTAATTATGCTGCAAGAGAAATTCATTTAAGCCCTAATAAAAATTTTGACGAAGCTTTTGACTATGCCTACACAGGCTTGGGTATTTATTATGTAAACGGAGCAATAATGGTAGAAGATGTTATACCAACTTCACCTGCAGCAAAGGCTGGGTTTGAAGTTGGTGACCAAATAATTGGTGTAGGCAACAATTTATCGAACAATATACAGGCTTATAAAGATATTTTGCAAGTGTCTAATGTTAAGATTCTGGTTTTGATAGATAGAAAAGGATTGATAAAGCTGCTACAACTTAATACTATTAGTATTAGATAAATGGGCGTTATAAACTTACATGGGATTTGTACCTTTGCCACATGATACACTTTGATAGTTTTACGCTAGCCAATGGTTTAAAAGTAATTGTACATCAAGATAAAAGTACACCCATGGCGGTGGTTAATGTTATTTATAATGTGGGGGCAAAAGATGAAAGTGCCGAAAAAACTGGCTTTGCACATTTGTTTGAGCATTTAATGTTTGGCGGTAGTATTAATATACCTGAGTATGATGAACCTTTGCAAAAGGCTGGTGGCGAAAACAATGCCTTTACCACAAACGATTTAACTAACTATTATTGCCAATTGCCAGCCGAAAATATTGAAACAGCTTTTTGGTTAGAGAGTGATAGAATGTTATCGCTTGCCTTTAGTAAAAAAAGTTTAGAGGTGCAACGTAAAGTAGTTTGCGAAGAGTTTAAGGAACATTATATTAATAAACCCTATGGCGATGTGTGGCATAAAATGAGGGAGCTAGCTTACACCACACATCCCTACAAATGGATGACTATTGGTAAGGAGCTAAAACATGTAGAAGATGCAACATTGGAAGATGTTAAAAATTTCTTTTTTAAACATTATACACCTTGCAATGCTATTTTGGTTGTTGCTGGTAATGTTAATACCGAACAAATAAAAACATTAGCCGAAAAATGGTTTGGTCCAATACCATCTGGCGAAAAATACCAACGAAATTTACCGCAAGAACCCAAGCAAATGGCTGCCCGTAAATTAGAAGTAAAAGCTAATGTGCCATTAGATGCTTTTTATAAATGCTGGCATATTTACCCAAGGTTAGATGATAGATATTATGTTGCTGATTTAATTACAGAAATTATGAGTGGTGGTGGATCTTCCAGATTGTACCAAAGCTTGGTAAAAGAAAAACAATTATTTAGCAATATAGAATGTTTTCATTTTGGTAGTACAGATGCTGGTTTGCTTGCCATTGAAGGCAAGCTTGTAAAAGGGATTAAAATGGAAGAAGCTGAAGCTGCTGTTAATGAGGAAATAAAAAAAATACAACAAGGAGTTACGGATAAAGAATTAGAGAAGGTTAAAAATAAAACTGAAAGCATGATGGCTTTTGAAGATATGGGTGTTATGAGCCGTGCCACAAGCCTTGCTATGTATTCTTTACTAGGCGATGCTAATTTAATTAATACAGAATTGGAAAAGTATAGAGCAGTAACTGCACAACAAATAATTGAAGAAAGTAAAATAATATTTGATGAAAATAATAGTAATACGCTGTATTATTATTCAAACAATTAAAACGAATGGATAGAACGATAAGCCCAAACATTAAAGACGCAGTAGAGTTTGATTTAAAACTAAAACCCTATCAACTTTATACCCTTTCAAACGGCGTAAAAGTATATGCTATTGATGCTGGAGCACAAGATGTGTTACAAGTAGAATTGGTATTTGCCGCAGGCAATAATTTTGAAAACACAAATGCAATTGCTGCCGCTACTAATACACTTTTAAAAAATGGCACAAGTACAAAAACAGCATTTGAACTAAATGAATGTTTTGAGTATTATGGAGCTTATTGCAATAGAGCTTGTTATAACGAAACAGCTGTAGTGTCTTTATCTGGCTTAAGCAAGCATTTTAAAACATTGTTGCCTATTGTTAGGGAAATGATTACCGACTCTGTTTTTAATCAAGATGAAATTGATATTTACAAACAAAACAGCAAACAGCGACTTAGCGTTAACTTAACCAAAAGCGATTTTGTAGCCAATAGATTAATTGATTCTTACTTATATGGCAATACACATCCTTATGGTAGGGTTACTAATGCCGAAGACATAGATGCTATTGCTCGGCAGCAATTGAAAGACTTCTTTAATCAATATTATGTAAATGGAAGTTGCGTAATATTTGTAAGCGGCAAATTACCTACGGATATTTTTGATTTACTAAATGAAAATTTTGGGCAATTATCTTTAACATCATTTGCATATCAATTGCCAAGTGCTACTAGAACATTGGCTACAGAAAAAAAATATAGAGTTACTAATGATGTTAATGGTGTACAAGGGGCAATACGTATTGCAAGAGAATTTCCAAACCGCCACCACCCCGATTTTATGAAGGTAATGGTGTTAAACACATTGTTTGGCGGATACTTTGGTAGCCGACTAATGAGCAATATTAGAGAAGATAAAGGCTACACTTATGGCATACATAGTTATGTGCAAAACCATATTGGCTCTACAGCTTGGTTAATTACTACCGATGCAGGAAAAGATGTGTGTGAAGCTACCATACAAGAAGTGTATAAAGAAATGCAATTGCTATGCAACGAATTAATAAATGAGGAAGAACTAGGCTTAGTAAGAAATTATTTAATAGGAACCATTTTAGGAGATTTAGATGGACCTTTTCAAATTATGGGGCGTTGGAAAAATTTATTGTTGAATAATTTAGATGAAAGTTATTTTTATAAATCGGTACAAACTATAAAAACAATAACAGCAGAAGAGTTAAAAGAATTGGCTGTAAAATATTTAAATCCAAAAGATTTTTATGAGCTTGTAGTAATATAAAAATTAGTGTAATTCGATAAATTAGTGTTATGAAAAATTGGTTGCTTAAAATATTAGTGTGTTCTGTTAATGCTTTTATATTAGCATATATTTTACCTGGGGTAGAAATTAAAGATGTATGGAGTGCTGTTATGGTAGCTTTAGTATTATCTGTGCTTGATTTTTTTGTAAAGCCATTATTTATTTTGTTTACATTGCCTGCTACAATATTTACACTAGGTTTATTTTTATTTGTAATTAATGCTTGTATTATTATGATTGATGATCATTTTGTACATGGCTTTAGTGTAGATACCTTTTGGCAAGCTTTGTTATTTAGTGCATTACTTTCTTTTTTTAATAGCCTAGTAAATGGCAAAATAAAAGGCAGTGTAAACGTTAATAAAAAAGACAGCCATTAAGCGGTACGGTACTTAACGGCTGTCCAAAAAACCAATTTATTGTATTGTCATATTGCTACGTTTCACTTGCTCTTTAATAATTTTTTCTACTTCGGTTTCTAAATTTGTAGTAGCCTTGGTGGCGTTTTTTGCTCTTTCGGTAGCTATATAAACATCTCTTTTTGCATTTAATTCTTCTATTTGCTTTTGAGCAGCACTGCGTTGTTTAGCTTTTTCATCAACAATTTTTTCTAACTCTTCGGTTGTTTTATTTTTTAAACTATCAGGTAAGGCTGCCCTGTCTAATTTAGCAATAGCATTTTTATCTTTTTCTTTAGCATCTACCAAATCCCAAGTGGCATTGTTATACACTTTGCTGTTTGCTTTTACTTTAGCTCTTTTTATACCTGCACTTTTGCTCATTTCATTATTAGCTTGGTCTACACTGGCCATTCCTCTTAGTTTAACAGCACCTGTATAATTATATGCTACATAAGTGTTATTTAAATTGCTGCTCATCGTAATTAACAAACTGTCATAAGGAGTTGGTATATCATCAATTTTATCATTATGGTTTATGTTGGTAAAACTTCCATTACCACATTCGCCTAGCAAATTCCAATGCTCTCTAATACCTTGCATTCTATCGCCACAATAAATAGTATTTACAATCACCCCTTTTTGATTAGCAATAGCACAAGCTTCTGTATATTTAATATTGCCTTGTAAAAAATCTTCATTGCCAGCAATAAAAATTACTTTATAACTTTCTGCATTGTTATCCCAAGCCAATTCATCCAACGATGTTTTAATTACATGCCCACAATACTCGGAACCACCATTGGTACGAAGACTAAATAATATTTTGCTCAAACTGTCTAAATCGTTTGTAAAACCGCTTAGTTGTTTTATATATCCTTTGGCAACATCATTATTATCTCTTCCATATTCATATAATGCAATTTCAATGGTAGGGTCAATGCCCGTATTGCATTTTACTTTACCCATAGTAGTTACCATATTCCATAATTGTGCTTTTGCTTGCTCAATAAGGCCACTCATACTACCGCTAACATCAAGCAATATGGCAGCTTGTATTTTGGGTTGTTTATTAGTTTTTTTAGTAGTAGAAGATGGGCTATAAGCCGATAAAAAAACTGAAAATATTACGGCCAACGAGGCTATTAGTTTTAAATCCTTTTTCATTTTAAGTGGTTTGATTTTATAAAAATTAATTAATTATTTCGTAGCAAGAATATATGTTGCGTTTAAACTCAAGTACTTCGGGTGAAATTTTAAAACCTCTTCCTCCATACGCTTTAGAATAGGTATCAATTCTGTTTCCACTTGAATAACCGTTAGCATCATAAGCATTTGTTGCATCCACGTTTGATACATAAAGTAATTTGCCAATTGATACGTTTGCTCTACTACAAAGTTTATTAGCAGATTTTAGAGCATCGTCATACGCAAGCAAATCAGCTTCTCTAAAAAGGCTATCAGCTTTTGAATGTGCAAATTGAATTTGAGAAATACTGTTAATTTTTGTTTCTAGTAATTTGCCAGTAAGGGATGTAAATTTTGAAATATCATTTAAAACAAAATCAATAGTTTGCTCTGCTCTATAACCTGCAAACTTTTCTGAGTTGCCAATATATTCGTAATGCTTATTTGCAGATATGCTGCTTGTTTTTATATCGGTACTTTTGTTGCCAAACTCATTTAAAATAAGTAAAACGCTATCAACGATTTCTTGAGTAAGCTTTACCGACTCTACCATTTTTGGTTTTACAAACGCAACACTTATGGTTAATATTACTTGATTGGGCATTACTCTTACCTTGCCCTCTCCAGCCACTTTAATATTCTTTGTTGATTTATTACTACTGCAAGCAAATAAAAAAAGAGTTGATATAAAAATTAAGTACTTCATGTAATGGTGTTTTAGCTTTATACTGCTAAGATGCAAACCTTGTTTTTATTACACAAAGTTCAAGTGTTAAAGAAAAACAAAACAAAAATTTCACCAAGCCAAAAGGCTATTTCACCAAGTTAAATTGTATTAATCGCCAAAAGTGCCAAATAATATCTGTGTTAATTTGTGTAATCTGTGGCAAACTTTCTGCATTCTATCATATAACTTTGCCCCATGCAATTCGATAGAAAAAACTTATCTAACCAACAATTAGTAGATACCTACAAAAGCATTTTATTACCTCGTATGATTGAGGAAAAAATGCTAGTGCTTTTGCGTCAAGGCAAAATAAGCAAATGGTTTAGTGGTATTGGGCAAGAAGCTATTGCCGTAGGTGCAACATTAGCCTTACAGCAAGATGAATGGATAATGCCCTTGCATAGAAACTTAGGCGTATTTACAGGAAGAAAAATGCCCTTAAGTAAATTATTTATGCAATGGCAAGGCAATAAAGAAGGCTATAGCAAAGGCAGAGAAAGAAGTTTTCACTTTGGCAGTAAAGAGCATCATGTATGCGGTATGATAAGCCATCTTGGGCCACAATTAGCTATTGCAGATGGTGTAAGTTTAGCCTATAAATTAAAAGGCGAACAAAAAGTGTCATTAGCTTTTACAGGCGATGGCGGCACTAGCGAAGGCGATTTTCATGAAGCCTTAAACGTAGCTGCAGTGTGGGATTTGCCAGTAATTTTTTTAATTGAAAATAATGGTTACGGATTAAGTACGCCTACTAACGAACAATATAGTTGCGATAGTTTAGTGGATAGGGCTAAGGGTTATGGAATGGGGGGTGTTAAAATTGATGGTAATAATATTTTAGAAGTGTATGATACTATTAAAGGCGTAAGAGAATATTGCATTAAACATCAAAAGCCTTATTTAATAGAGTGCATGACGTTTAGGATGAGAGGGCATGAAGAAGCTAGTGGTGTAAAATATGTACCGCCACATTTATTTGAAGAGTGGGAAAAGAAAGACCCTGTAAAAAATTATGAACAATATCTTACCCAACAAAATGTTTTATCTAAATCACAAATAGAAGATATACGAAAAGAAACAAAAGCCTATATAGAAAGTGAATTAGCCATTGCATATCAAGCTAAACCAATGGTGGTGGATAGCAAAGAAGAAATGAATGATGTTTATGCTCCGTACAAGCAACAGCCAACCATCAACCAACAACCATCAACCGAAAAAAGATTTATAGATGGCATTCAAGATGGACTGAAATTAAGTATGCAAAAACACTCTAACCTAATTATTATGGGGCAAGATATTGCAGAGTATGGCGGTGCATTTAAAATTACCGAAGGTTTTGTACAAGAATTTGGTAAAGAAAGAATATGTAATACACCTATTTGCGAAAGTGCTATTGTAGGTGCTGCATTGGGCTTGAGTTTAGAGGGATATAAGGCAATAATGGAAATGCAGTTTGCGGATTTTGCAACTGTAGGCTTTAATCAAATTGTAAATAATTTAGCAAAACTACATTACCGTTGGGGGCAAAATGCCGATGTGGTTATACGTATGCCAACTGGCGGCGGCGTAGGTGCTGGGCCATTTCACAGCCAAAGTAATGAAGCTTGGTTTACAAAAACACCGGGCTTAAAAGTAGTTTATCCAAGTAACCCTGCTGATGCTAAGGGCTTATTAATTGCTGCTATTAACGACCCTAACCCTGTACTATATTTTGAGCATAAGGCATTGTATAGAAGCGTTAGCGGAAAGGTGCCCAATAATTATTACGAAACGGAAATAGGTAAAGCCAATATTGTACAAGAAGGTAATGATATTACTATTATTACTTACGGAGCAGGTGTGCACTGGGCATTAGACTATGCAAAAAATAATCCACAAACATCTATTTATATATTAGATTTAAGAACATTGCTTCCTTTAGATTATGATGCTATTGAAGAAGCAGTAGCAGCAACAGGTAAAGTTTTACTATTGCATGAAGACACATTAATAGGTGGCCTAGGTGGCGAAATAGCTGCATGGATTGCCGAAAACTGTTTTACATATTTAGATGCACCAGTAATGCGTTGTGCAAGTTTAGATACACCTATTCCGTTTAATATTGAACTAGAGAAAAACTTTATGGCATACAGTAGGTTAGATGATTATGTTAGTAAACTACTTCAGTACTAACCTTTTTTACTAAATACTCACTTAATATGTAGATTACGCATTGTAAGTATCTAAACACAAATAAATACATAACTTTTGTATTTTGTAGCTTAGTTTACACATGCATATTCGAATTAAATTAATAGCAACACTTTTATGTATTAAAATGGTAGCCTTGGCACAAGGTACAGGGTATTGTTATATCAATTATGGTATAAAAGATGGGCTTAATGATAACTACTTTTATTCTGTAGCACAAGATAACTTAGGCTTTATATGGGTAGGCTCAGGAAGTGGGCTGTATAGGTATGATGGTAGTAAATTTAAAAAAATAAATAGCTCTATAAATAAAGCCTCTAACACAATATCCAGTTTTTTGTTAATGGTAAATAAAGATAGTACTGGTAATTTGTGGTTGGCTGGTACATCTTCATTGCAATGGATGAACCCATCTACACTTAGCTTTTGGCAACCCCCACTTACACCCGAAAATAAAACTATGATGAACTCATGGATTCATTTTAGTTTTTGCGGTAAATATACTTGGCTAGCTACAGATAAAAATTATTTCTACCGATTTAACCCAGCTGATAGTAGCTTTACTTCTTTTGCATCTAAGTATCCCAAAGGAGCAAGTACAGGTGTGTTACGAATATTTGAACATGACAATAAAGTTTTTGCTTTACACCAAAATGGAATATACAGTTTTACAGTTGCAGGTGAGTTTATAAAATTTGCACCTTTCTTTAATAAAGAAATGAGTAATGGTATTTTATTAAAAGAAGAAAATAGTCTGCTAGTCAGCAATCATATAAGTGGCTTATATAAATTTAACTTAAGTACACAAACCTACACTCCAGTAATTGATGAAAACCAAACCTTTCAAAAAAATATAGCTCTTTCATTATATCGTAAAACAGATGGAGAGCTGCTAGTTGGGGGTTATGGGCTATTTAGATATAATACAAAAACAAATACTGTTACGGCAGATGTACCCGGCAAATCAACCACAGAAAATGGTTTCAAAATTAATAAGATTGGCTTTTTTTTGGAAGATAGAGAGCACAATATTTGGGTGTGTAGCCATTTTGGTTTGGCTATGATACCATGGCAAAACGATCAAATAACTACTTCTAAAATACTTGACCCTATAACAAATAGCGGTACAGAAATAATAAAGATTTATAAAAACCCAAAAGAGGAAGAGTATTTTATAACTACCACTGCAGCAAATGGATTGTTGCTTTATAGAAATGGAGTTATTAGTAGTATTACAAACAGGCATACACCAAGCAATAGCATTAAGTTTTTATTTTATCGTAAAGATGGAAAAATATTTGCCACAGATTATGTAAAATTTTATGAGTTTGATTATCTAAATAAAAAATTATTACCAAATGACATTAAAGACCAAAACGGCAAATTCATTTTTAGCCCTAAATATTTTGCCGAAGGAGTAGCAGGCGTAATGTATGTGGGAAGTAGAGAAAATGGTTTTTATAAATGGGAGTATAATAGTAATAAACTTACACACTATAATCTTGCAGATATTGATAAAGAATCTACCGACAACCATATACTTCCAGTGTATGTTGATGACAAAAACAATATTTGGTTTGTAAGTAACGATGGAGTTTATGTTTTAGATGCAATTAAAGGAAGTTATAAGCATATTAAGCAAAGTAATATTGAGAGCAATGACCCAATGGGCAAATGCTTAAATGTTGTGCAAGATGCAAATCATCATATTTGGATATTAACAGAAGGAAATGGCTTTTTTGAATGTATAAGAAATAACAATGGAAATTTTGATATAAACCATATAAGCTCTGCTAATAATAAAAGCTTTAAAAGCGATGGTATTTGGGATGTAGAAAAAGATACAAAGAATAACATATTTTGGTTAAGCACAGTAGAAGGCTTAGCAAGATTTAACCCAGCATCAAAACAACTATATGGCGTATTTGATATACAAAACGGAATGAGTGAAACTGGCGGAGGATATAGCTTTGAGCAAGCTGGTAATAAACTGTTTCAAATATATTACTCATCAATAAATACGATAGATAAAGATACTTATAGGTGGAATAATTATGCGCCAAAGCCAGTTATTGCATCCTGTATAGTAAATCAAAAAGAGAGGATAGTAAAACTAGATACAGGTGTGGTTTATTTAACGCTTGAGCCATATGAAAATGATTTAGAAATTGAATATGCCAGCCTTTGTTTCAATAATAGCAATGCTAATAAATATTATTATCAGCTTATTGGTTTAGATAAAAGCTGGCAGTATAATAACAACAAAACTTCTGTTGCATATAGCGGCTTAGAGCCAGGCAAATATACATTTCAGGTAAAGTATTTAAATAATGATGGTACAGAAAGCCCAATACAAGAGTTAGTAATAAAAATTAAAAAGCCCTTTTATAAAACAACATTATTTATAGCTGCAATGCTATTATCAATAATTGGACTTGTTTATGCCTGGAATCGCTATCGTATAAATAATATTAAGCAACAAACACTGCTAAAACAGCAGGTGGCCGAAACCGAAATGAAAGCCCTAAGGGCACAAATGAACCCTCATTTTATTTTTAACTCTCTTAACAGTATTCAAAAATATATTTTAAAAAATGAGCATTTCGAAGCGTCACAATATCTTACTAAATTTTCTAGGTTAATAAGATTAATTCTTGACCACAGTAATCAAAACACAATAATGCTAAGTAGCGAATTAGATTTGTTGAGGCTGTATATTGAAATGGA
The DNA here is from genome assembly GCA_017988335.1 of Ferruginibacter sp. GTDB lineage: Bacteria > Bacteroidota > Bacteroidia > Chitinophagales > Chitinophagaceae > Ferruginibacter. The sequence continues at coordinate 14,265 of JAGNRZ010000001.1, read as the reverse complement.
ATGTTTGCGGTTTGACAATAGCTTTACTTATACAATAAGTGAAGAGGGTATTATAAATGCAGAAACAATGTTTATACCTTCTATGCTTATTCAACCCTATGTAGAAAATGCAATATGGCATGGGTTACTACATAAAGAAGATAAGGGTCATCTGCTGCTAAAATTTTCTTTAACAAGCAATAATTTTTTAAAGGTAATAATAGAAGATAATGGAGTGGGTAGAGAAAAAGCAGCATTGCTAAAAAGTAAGCAAGTATTAAAAAAGAAAAGTTATGGAATGCAAATTACCGAAAACCGAATTGCTATTATAAATAAAACAATGAACATAAATGCTACTATGGAAGTAATTGATTTAAAAGATGATTTTAATAATGGCATAGGCACAAAAGTAATTTTAAATATTCCTTTACAATCGTTAACACAAAATATGTAATAATGATAGAAGCTATAATAATTGATGATGAAAAAAACGCATTAGAAGTATTAGAAATGCAATTAAATCAATATTGCAAAAATGTAAATATTGTAGCAAAAGCAAATGGAGGTATTAAAGGAATAGACGCAATAAAAAAATATAACCCTACGTTAGTATTTTTAGATATTGAAATGCCGCACAAAAACGGCTTTGATGTATTAGCTGAAACTAAAAATTATAATTACGATGTAATTTTTACAACAGCTTACGATCAATTTGCAATAAAGGCATTTAAGTACTCTGCAATTGATTATTTGCTTAAACCTATTGATATAATTGAGTTACAGCAAGCGGTAGAAAAAATATCTTCTAAAAAAGAAAGCCCAAGTTCTTTAGAGCAAAAAATGAATTTGCTTTTTTCTCAACTACAGCTACCACAAGCTAATATAATAACACAAAAAATTGCTTTGCCCGTAAGCGATGGCATGCAGTTTTTTGAACCCGATGAAATTGTACGGTGTGAAAGTGAAAGTAACTATACACATATCTATTTAAACAATGGCAAAAAAATTACGCTTGCAAAAACATTAAAAGAAGTAGAAGAAACAATAGAAGGTAGGCCCTATTTTAGAGTACATCAATCTCATTTAATAAATATGAATCATGTAGCAAGACTTGTTAAAGGCGAAGGCGCTTATGTAGTAATGAATGATGGGACTAATATAGCTATAAGCCGAAATAAAAAAGAAGCCTTTATGGAAACTTTTAGAAAACTATAAGAATGGATACTTCTAAATACTAAGTAAATCTTCTAAATACTAAAACCTATTTCGGTTTTTTGTAATTGCAGCAAATCTTTACGTATTATTTAAAATAAGTGTTATGAAAAAATTGCTGGTTGGTTTTTTACTTTTTTCTATTAGTAAACTAGTTGCTCAAAATACTTTTTTATTTACTACAAAAGCAGATAATATTACAAGCAACTATGCAATAATAAATTTACCGCAACTAAATAATCAACCCAACACCATAGTAGCTGTAGAATCAAATGCTGATAGCCGTAGACTAAATCCTCATCCTATTGGAGTTTGGTATACTGGAAAAAATTGGAGCATCTTTAATCAAGATAAGGCGGCTATGACAGTAGGCGTTACTTATAAAATTACTATTAGTAATCAGGCAGCTACGGTAAAAGCAACAAACGAAAATATTAATGGCAATAAAATGTTTATTGATGTGCCAGCGATAAATAATAACCCCTCAGCTAGTTTTAGTGTAACACAAAACTGGAACCCTAGTAATGTAGGAGGAACATATAATAATAGCGATATAGAAATTTCTTATGAAAACGCTTTGTCTAAATGGATTATAACAAACACTAGTGGCAACGCAATACCAACAGGTGCAGCTTTTAACATTGTGGCAAAAAATAACGAAACGCCATCGCCTATTGATAACAAACCAGAATTAACTGTTGTTACACAAGAACGACCCAGTAACCCAATAGCAGCACCACAATCAGACCCTGCTATTTATCAATTTTTAACCAACAATCAAGGGCCAACATATCCGCAAACAAAACTGGTAAATGCTGTAGGCGGAGGCACTCCAAAAAGTACTGGTACAAAAGAGCAAGATTATAAGCTTGTAAATTATGTAGCAGAGAATGTTGTTTTTAACCCACAGGCAGATGCCTTGTTTGCTGGGAATCTTATACAATCAAAAGATTTTTTTGAAAAAACATTACTTACTCCTTTAAACAAAAATATAAAGCCTGGAACAATAACAATGGTTGGCGGTAATGGCCCTGGCAGAGGAAGTAGAAGTAAGGTGTTAGAAAATAATACTATTAGTGCTTATCAAGACGGAGTAAATGAAATTATTAATGGTATTAGTTTACAAAACTCGGTAGGGAGCAATGAGTTTAAGTTTACAAGTTGTAGAACAGCAGAGCAAGGATTAGTAGAAGCAAAAGTAAATGTAAGAACTACAAATTTTAGAGCAAGAGGCGATTTTTCGTACGAATATAGTTTTGAAAAATCGGTTGTTGTAGGGGTGCTTACACAAAAATATTATAGTATTACATATACGCCTAATAGTAATAAACAAAATTTATTTGCTTCGGGCATTACGTTAGCTGAATTGCAAAGGGAAGGATTAGTTAGTAATGATAATAGACCAGCCTATATTTCACAAGTTGACTACGGCCGTATATTTATAATAGTAGCAGAAAGCGATGCCAGCCAATCTGAATTAAAAACTTTTATTGAAGCCAATTATAGAGGAGGTGCAACCACTGTAGATGCAGAGGTAAGATTTAATCAGCTAAAAAGATCAAGTAATTTATCTATAAAAATTTTAAGTGTAGGTAGTAATAACAATGCTGGAGAGCTAAATGATGTAAGCCCACAAGCATTTAAAGATTTTTTAGCACAAGGTGCAACAGCATCTGTACAAAACCCGGGAGCAATTATTGGTTACAGAGTTAGAGATTTAATTAGTAATAGAGATATACCCACAATGCTTACTGCCGATTATAGTGAATTAGAGTGGGATGGCAGTACTGTAGATAGAGTAGAATATGTAGTAAAGCCTGGTGACTGTGCCGATTGTGTACAAAATGGTGTACGTAGTATGGCTACAAATGGACAACAACTAATGCTTAAAAAAGGAGATGTTGTAAATTTTGCAACAGAAGGTAGAGCCACTCATGGGCCTTGGTTATGGACAGATGCCAAAGGACCAGAAGGACAACCCGGTGAAAGAACAGATAGAAGCGATAAGTTACAATGCCCTAATGAAAAAAATGAATGTGAATGTAACCGCTATGCTATTATAGCGAATATACCTAACGGAAATAAAATGTGGACTTGTATTGGTGCAGGTGTAAACAATTTTGTAGTACCAAGTAATATGGCAGTGCCACTTGGCTTTACATTTAACGATTATAAAACCGATGATGGAGAAGGACAATACAAAGTTACAGTTAGCAGAATTCCTTATCATACCGTTATCAAAAGAAAATAGCATTTTAATTATATCATTCTAATATTTTTTTTATGAATAAAATTATTTTAGCCCTAGTACTTATTTGTACTTTACAAAAAGGCTTAGCACAAAATAACAATGGAGGAAAGCAGCCGCAAAACTCCAACGATAAACAAAATGCAGGTGGCGGTTGGGGAAATACCAATAGCAACAATAATACAAATAACTCATCACATCAAAATGCAAATCAAGGTAATAATAGTGATACGAGTGTTATGAGTGTCTTTAGAAATCATCGAAATACAAATCAAAGTCAACAAAACAACGGAGGAAAGCAGCCACAAAACTCCAACGACAAACAGAATGCAGGCGGTGGTTGGGGTGGTACTAATGGTATAAACAATCCATCCAATAACAATGGGCAAAATAATAATCCTAACGGACAAAGAAATGTAAATGACCCATACCAAACAAATGATGGATGGGGCAATGATAACAGCGGCAAACAACCAGCAAGCAATTCTAACAACAACAACAGTTGGGGAAATAATAGTGGCACCAACGATAACAGTGGCAAACAACCAGCAAGCAATTCAAACAATAACAACGGTTGGGGAAATAATAACGGTAGCAACAATAACAGCGGTAAACAACCAGTAGGCAATTCAAACAACAGCAACAACGGTTGGGGAAATAATAGCAGCAGCAACGATAACGGCGGCAAACAACCAGCAACCAATTCAAACAACAACAACAACAGTTGGGGAAATAATAACGGCAGCAACGATAACAGTGGCAAACAACCAGCAACCAATTCAAACAATAGCAACAACGGTTGGGGAAATAATAACGGTAGCAACGATAACAGCGGCAAACAACCAGCAAGCAATTCAAACAACAGCAACAACGGTTGGGGAACTGCATCTTCTAACAATGTATATGAGGAAAGAACGACAAACAATAATGCATCAGGAAATACAAATGAAAATCAACAAAAAGGAACTCCTTCTGGCAGCTCTAATAGAAATAACCCTAATGGCTTTCATCCAAACGAATCATCGGGCTTTGCTTTAGAGCCAAGAAATTTGTCACAGCGAAGACAACGTTATTCAAATAGTTGTTGGGCAGCTGCCGCAGCCATGGCATATTCATATAAACATAATAGAAGTGTTGATGAAGCACAATTAGTAAATATGATAGGAGAGCCATATATAGGATATTACAATCAAAACACAGGACTAGCATGGCAAGATCATGAAGATTTTGCAAGAGCAATTGGTATGATACCAGAAAATATTTCTATAGATATAAATCCTGCATTTATTAGAAGAAGATTGGAAAGCTCAAGAGCCCCTATAGTAACTGTATATAGTGCGTCTTTAAATCGACCCGTTTTTCATGCTATTGTAATTGTAGGAATATTTGGAAACGGCAGTATTGGTGAAACTACATTACAAGTTATAGACCCTGCCGATGGAGAGTTTAAAGAAATTTCATTTGAACAATACTATAGTCAATATTTTGTTGCTGCAAATGCAGATGATAATACAGGTAGGGCAAGAACAAAAATTATGCATTACTAATCAATCAAAAATAAAAAAATGACATCAAAAAAACTACTAGTTACATCGTTAGTATTCTCTTTGCTTATTTCATCTTGCAACAATAAAGAAGAAAAAGCTAAAGAAGTGACTACAAGTGCTACCACCAGTTCAACAACTCAAACTACACCTACATCTTCATCCACCAGTAGCGACCCTTATGACAAAGCTGTGGTATCATTTAAAGTAAATGACACTTTGGCCAACACAAAAAAAGGTGCAGCCAATGACGGCGATGCACAATTAGGCACATATACACATGTAACAAAATTTTTAAACCTTGGCTTAATGGGAGATGTTTCAAGTAGGCCACATAGAGGGTGGTTAAATTTTGGTATAAAAGACTTTAAGTTTGAGCCTGCTACTTATACTATTACAAATGAAAACAATGCTTCGTTTACAAGATATGAAACAGCTAATGCTGGCGGCTCTAGCGATTTTAGTGCAAACTCAAATGCTGTAAATGCTGGTACAGAATTTACCTTAACAATCACAAAAATAGAAAAAGATGCAACTGCAGAATTTGGCAACCCTTATTTGGCAAGTGGTACGTTTAAAGCAAAAATGTATAACAAAGTGTACACAATGAAAAGAGACAGCAAAGTAGAATTGATGATTACAGAAGGGACATTTGAAAACGTTTCAATTGTAGGAAAGCCTAAAGAATAAATTAATAATAGTAGAAGTATGCAAAGATAAAACTGTAAAAAATATATTATTACATAATACCTAATGTAGTATTAAAATAAGGAATATTTTTTTGAGTAAAGTAAATTAACATACATTAAATAAGTAAAGCCGATGCATTTTGCATCGGCTTTAAGATAATACTATTAAAATTTATTTTGCAGAGGCAGCAGGCAAGTTTGTATTCCATACATCCCTATGCATTTTCCATTTACCGTTTTCTTCTTTCCACATAACAATAAATTTTCCTTTATCTATAGAAACACCTTTATCTGCAAACATTTCGTAAGCGCCTGTTTCAATTACACCATCTTTGCCACCCATAACTTCATCGGTAGTAATTTTTACACCACGTATTCCCATTTTATAGCCGCCATTAAAAAAAGCAGTAATGGCCTGTGTGCCACACATTTTTGGCATGTTAGAGGGGTTAATACAAGCATCGCTAGTGTAGTGGCTTACAAAAGCGGTAGAGTCGCCAGTGGCAAAACCACCACCAAACGTAGCATTACTTGCAGCAATAGCCGCTTTAACTGAGTCTAAATTAAAACTTGAAGTGACTTCTTTTTTTTCAGCTTCATTTGTGCAAGAAAATAGCGTAATACAAAAAGTGGCTACCAGTGCAAAGAATAAGATTTTTTTCATTTCATTTGTTTTTAGTTATTGTAAATATAATAGCAATAGTTGGCTTATGCAATGTGGGTATTGGGTATTTTTATCACACTCAAAGAAGGCTTTTGACAATGGCATTTCAGCTTTCATATCAATGAAATTAATTTTAGCGGTTAAGGTTAGTGCTAATTTTAAAGGAAGAATGGATAAGGAATTATAAGATGCTAAATTATTTTTCATTTGCCTTAAGCAACCGCAAAAAATTGCCACCTAATATTTTTTCTATATCTTTTTTCCTATACCCTCTTTCCACAAGAGCTTTTGTTATTAAAGGCAAGGCTGTCACATCATCTAACTGTTGGGGTAGGCTGTTTACACCATCAAAGTCGCTTCCTAAGCCTACATGGTTTACGCCAATTAGTTTTACTATGTAATCTAAATGGTCTATTAACATGCTTAATGGCGGCCGCATATTTTTTACTTCATCAGGGTATTTTTCAAATAAATATACTTGCATAAAATAAGGCTCAGGATTTATTTTTAACAACGAATCCATTTCTATTTTATGTTTTGTTGTAAATGCATCGCTACGTTTTTCAAAAGCAGAGTCAACAAAGCCGCTGTAAAAATTTAAATGAATAACGCCTCCGTTTTTACCTATTGCCTTTATTTGTTCATCTTTTAAATTTCGTCTGTGTGGGCATAAAGCATATACACAGCTATGACTTACTAAAACAGGTTTTGTTGTAGTATTGATTGCATCCCAAAATGTTTGTTCACCTACATGGCTTAAATCAACCAGCATCCCTAGGTCGTTCATTTTTTTTACTACAGATTTCCCAAATTCTGTTAAGCCTTTATGTTTTAAAGTATTGGCGTTGGTAGTTTCGTCTAATGCAGATGTTGCCCAATCGGTGCTATTATTCCAGGTAAGTGTCATATATCGTACACCTCTTATATACAACGCTTCCAATTTATTCAAATCATTTTCTATCATGTGACCACCTTCTACTCCAAATAAGGAGGCTAGCTTTTTTTGCCTTACAGCTTTCTTTATATCACTCACCGATTTTGCCAACATCATTTTTGATGGATTACGATTTACCCATGCCATTACCGTATCTATTTCTGTATTGGCCCATTCAAAAGGCTTTTGCTTAAGACCATCACACCAAATAGAAAAAAATTGTGCATCCACACCACCATCTTTCATGCGTTGTAGATCACTATGTGTTTTAGTTTTTAAATCAGCATCAAAAGGTAGGCCTTTGTCAATAGCTGTTGTAGGTATATCGTTGTGAGTATCTATTACAATACTATTAAAATGTATTTTTTTATACGCTTGTGCATCAACAAAAAAATAACTGCACAAAAAAAGGCAAGTGAATATAAATATTTTGTGCATAGTAGTTAGTTTTTTGTTTAATTAATCTTCTTTACTTCCCTTATCTCCCACAAACCATTGCTCTTTATTTTTAAAGAGTACATTAAAAGTAGTTAATGAGCCGTAGCAACGAGTAATGTATTGTTGAATATTTACTTTTTCCTCATCGCTTAGTTTTTTGTTGCTGTTTATATTTTGCTCAAGTACACGTAGCCTATCTCTAAGCATTACTATTTTATGAAAAAAATCTTCAATAGGAATTTCTTTTGGCTTAAGTGTTTTATCAGCAGCTTGTAAAAGCATGGTGCCGCCAATCCATTTATCGCCAAGTGGTATAATTTCTGTAACATCACTCCATTGGCGTAAAATTTTTAAAATACTTTTTTCTACGGCAGATGTAGTTTCTACTTCAAGGGTTACATTTTCGGCAATAATTTCTTCAAGCTTATCATCGGTTTTATCAATTTCTTTTACACCCACATTAATAAACGAAATAATGTAGGTGGCATATTTTACCCCCACAATTACGCCAGGGCCGTGTTGCATATGTTGCAATCTTGTACCTACGCCTAATACTAATTGATTGTCTTCCATTGTTTATTTTACTTTTTTAAATTCATACGGTGTAAACTCTACAAAGTCTGCCACCTTTACGGTTAATGATTTTACTTTATTATTGGCCACAGTAAATTCTAATTTTTTCATGCCATACAAAGGGTCGTTATACGTACAGAAAAAACGATTACCGCCCAAAGCCTCTAGTGTGCCATATCTACCTTTATGATGTTCAAAACGCATGATAAGTTTACCATCTTCTATCTTAATATTCATTTTTCCATACACATCATGCATATACTCTCCTGCGTAAGCAGATAAAGGTAAGGCAGTAGAAAGATTCATGGCAATACTATCTCTAATTATTTTATGTTGTTTCTCTTTTTCTTTTTCATCAGCCTGTTGGTAACCTAAAAATACTTTGCTATAATTACGATAAGGTAAACCTAAATATGCATCTTGTATTTCGTTACGCAAAGCTTCAAAAAAATTATTAGCATCTGTATTGGTTAAAACAATAATCCCTAATTTTTCTTCGGGTATTAGGCATACACTAGTTACAAAACCATTAACGCCACCGGTATGGGCTACAATTTTTCGTCCAGCATATTCCTCTAAAAACCAGCCAAGTCCGTATAAGTTAAAATGTGCTTTGTTAAACATATGTCCACCATTACCTAAAATAGAATGTGGTGTTCTTGTTTGTTGAATAGCAGATAACGGAATAACTTGTTTACCGTCTAATTTACCTCCAGCTAAAAGGGTAGTTACCCATTTACTCATATCGCTAATGCTACTGGCTATACTACCTGCGGCGGCAAGGTTATCAATATTTCCGTAAGGTATTTTTTTAAGCTCACCCAACACTACAGTATGTGCTGCACATTTATTGTTAGATGTATTAATGTCTTTTGATAATGCCAAACTATTATTCATGCCTAAAGGCTTAAAAATATTCTCAGTTATGTATTGTGCCCAAGTTTTACCCGATGCTTTGGGTATAATTTCTCCTGCCGTCATAAAAGCAGAGTTGGTATAGCCCCATTTGTTTCTAAAACCATAAAGCGGTTTTAGTTTGCTCATTTTTTCTCTTACTTGTGCAGTAGTTAAGTCGCTATCAAAATACATAAAATCGCCTTGAAAGGTTTCAAAACCTAAGCGATGACAAAGTAAATCTCTTATGTTGGCTTCTTTAGCTACCCAAGGGTCGTACAGCTTAAAATCAGGTAGCCATTTTTGTACTTTATCATCTAACGATAATTTTTTTTCTGCATCCAACATAGCTAACGCAGTGCCCGTAAAAGCTTTGGTATTGCTACCAATAAAAAACAAAGTATTATCGTCTACCTTATCTGTTGTGCCCACTTCTTTTACACCAAACCCTTTCATTACGGCTACTTTACCATTTTTAATAACGCATACGGCTACACCAGGTATTTGCCAATCTACAAGAGCTTTGTTTACATAACTATCTAAACTATCTTTTACAAAAGAGGGAATGGTATCTGTTTGTGCAGTTGCAAAAAGCGATGTACAAATGGTTATAAATAAAAAGACCTTTTTCATGTTCAAAAATTTGAAACAGAAAGGTACAACCTCTTATTACAATAATAAAGTATGTTATTTGTTTATTGTGTAAAAATTTATAGTTTTTTTTAACAAATAGCAGAGGGGTCTATTTTTTCAAGCAATGTCTTTTTTGCATAGCCTTGTGCTAAGGAAAGGACGTTGCAATTTTTAACCAACTACCCCATCGTTATAACTTAACTCAACATCTTGCTTACACACTTGTAGGGAAGAGGAGATGTTGCTGAAAAAATGTAGCTATTTAATGAGTATTAAATTGCTTATAGATTTTGCATTTACCCAATGTTTGACATTAGGTTCAATGTTCACAAATTCACCTGTTGTCAGTGTAATTTTAATGCCATTCTCGTTCTCAAAAATAGCTTCACCTGTCAAACAAAGTAACATAGCTGGCACTTTTGTAATGTGTTCTTTTAATTGCTGGTTTGCTAATATTTGAATTGAGGTAACATTACCTTCTGTTGTTTTAAATACCAAAGCTGTTGAAATTGCTTTTGTGTCTTGGTGCAAATCTTTTATGTTCATTTGATTGTCTTTTTATTAATGGTGAAATAAGCAAATAGAGCAAACCCCAAAGCCTATCAATACAGCAACTACCAAATAAAGTATTACCTTTTTCATAATTGAGTTAATGGCTTCATTTTAAGAAACGCAATTCCAAGCCAAACTACGGAAACTGTTATTGTAATTGCACCTATTAAAACTAAAACAGGCGGTAAGCCAAAATACACTTCGGATAAAATTCCAAGTGGCATTAATAAGCCTATCAATGCTAGCCACGAGATGGCTTTTACATTTTTAAGTTTGTCGCTAAAACGAAGTAATAAATATCCTATTAGAATATTGAGAAATGCAAAAAGATTGCCATGCACATGTGCAAGTCTAGTTTCAAAATGTTTACCGATACTATAAGAGTTAGCCCATTCTACTTTGCTTGGTGCAAAGTCACGAAAGTAAATTAGTAAAAACCCATACGCCATAAAAAAACCCATTGTTAAAAAACCTATTGCTATGTTGTTTTTGCCATTCATTACCTTTTGATATTAAAAGTGAAAATATTTTAACGAATGTATTGGTGATACTTTGCATTAAATATGATTAGAGTCACTTAATTGTAGAATAGTAGGTAATGCACAAAAAATATTCGATATTCTTTTGAGTTAATTTATTTTTTTCGAGCAACTTTGGTTGCATTGCCCTGTGTTAAGGAAAGGGTGTTGTTATTTTTAACCAATTACACCATTGTTATAACTTAACACAACGGGATGTTTACACACTTGGCTAATGTTTGTTTGTACAATCACACTTGCACAAAACTGCAAGTTGAAGGGTAGTTATTTAGTTAGAGCACTCATCAATAATTTTCCTGTATCTTAATTAGTTCCCTTTTTCAATATGGGTTTCTATGTCTGATAATTGCTTTTTCAGGCTACTTTTTTTGTTCTCAATCTCTTCCTGTAAATTAGTTCTTTCATAATCAAAAACTATGGAAGTACCATTATTTCCGGTGGCAAGTAGTGTAAGTTTTGAGCTTCCTTGGGTTAAATAGAACCTAAAATTGCACTTCCACAAAAAGTTCATGTATTCATCGGTAAACTTTTTATAATACTTGCTATCATTTATTACCTCAGCTCCTTTAATACTTCCAAAGGGGTCGCTACAACCCAAGTAGGGAGTGTTGCCCAATTTGAATTCTGGCCACTTAAATGGACTTAGGGGAGCCGAACAGGTTGAAAGAATGTATTTATTTGAACTATAGCCATACTCTAATGCAGTCTTATCCGACAAGTCTTTGTCTTTCAAAATTAATCTGCCATAATCATCTACTTTCCCTTTTGGCAGCGTAAGTGTTTCTATCATTTTTACATCAATGTTGTCACCTCTTTTTATAAATTCTAATTCCTCATGAATTTTAAATAAAGCAGTAATGGTCCTATCAGGGCTACCATTTTGCCCATTATATGTCATGGTAGGCAAGTATTCCTTGTAGCCATTCCACTTCTTGCCAACAAGTAGCTCTGCATATTTTCCTTGTTTTGCTAAATCAATATCACGTTGATAGGTAGCTGCCAGCATTTGCTCAGCCTCTACAATTTTTATTTTAAGTGAATCAACTTTCTTTTTGTATAAGGCAGCCCTTTGCTCTTTTCCTGCATTGGTTTGCTGTTTCCAACTCAAGGCAAGGGCTTCACTTTCTTTATGGGTAATATAGTTTTTGGCAATATTGGGCTGGTATTTTGATGCATCATTAAAAGTGTAAACTCTGTCTTTTTCATCTTCATTATACAGCATGATGGAGGCAAAATTTCCGCCTGCATAATTATGGTACAAGTTTAGGTAAGCAAATTTTTTACCTGATGGGGAAATGGCCATTACATTTAAAGATTCATCTTGCTGCAAGCGTATATTATTATTCCTAAAGGTAGAATGAAGTATGGTTGCCGGGTTTTCCCATTTAGGGTTTACCGTCCTGCTATATTTATTAATGGCAATATTGTTATATAAAGGGTCAGCAAGATAAAAATTACCTAAACTGTCTGAACCTATAACTTGAAAAAACCATCCTTGAGGCTCACGGTCTGAAAACACCATAGGGGGAGTAAAGCCGGCAAAAGCCAAGTCTTTTTTTGTAACAGTATTAAAATCATATTGTTTAAATAACATTTTGGGGTGTTCTACATGAAAAAGAAAAAGAGAATTTTTGGAAAAACTCCATTTGTACTTATAAGTTGACCCACTTACGCATGCACATTTAATGTTTTCTGCAAATACTGTTTTTTCGTTTGTGGTTAAATTATAACTGAACACACCACAATAGGGATAATTGTTTTTTTCTTTTGTAATTTGGTCTCCTGTTGCAATGATGAAAAGGGTGTTTGATTTTTTGTGAAAACTGAAGGAGAATTTAATATTTGTAAGTGGTACTTTTTTTATGAATTTATATTGGTCTGTAAAATTATAGGGTTCTGTACCTGAACGAAGATAAAGAGAGAAGGTTGAAGTTTGGGCATTTGTCAATGAAGAGATGATGAAGTTCTCATTTTTATCGAATGAAACATTTAGGTCTTCCGAAATCCAAATTTTAGTGTTGAGGTAAGTATTTTTATCGAAAGGTACTTGGGGAAAAGAGGAAGCAACCATTCTGCCTTTCGGTGTATTGCCTACTTGATTAAATGGAATTTCTTCGATTTTTTGGTTTTTAGCAATATTCCATACTTGGTAATAATTGTCTGTAGGATGCCTAAAAAATAATTCTTCATTATTTTCGCTAAAAGCCAAAGCACTATTTTGCAACCAGCTTAATCTTTCGGTGTTGCTTAGAGTGTCCTTTGCATCATTAATTTTAAAAGTAGTATTCCCTAAGTCATATACTTTTATTGTATTTGTATTTTGGCAGTACAGAGATACTGGCAGCATAATAACCAGCACAGCAATAAATTTTAATTTCATGTAAGTAGTTTAAATTTTTGAACTGTCAAAATAATTGCCATTAACGGGCAGGGCTTTGTGCAGGTGTGAACTTTGAAAAACGTCCTGCCCGTACTGAAGCCAAATTATTGTTTATTGCTTAAAGGTATATTTTTAGTTGAATAGAATTCTGGAAAGCTCCAAAAAAACTTAACAGCACACAGCCGATTGATACTCCGACTGCTCAACTTGCATAAACCCTTATGTTAGCGATAGTTTTATTTTATTATTTTGTTTTTTAAATCTTCTGCTTTTTGCCTACCTGCTTTGTAATGAGGGTCTAATGCAATGGCTTTGTCAAGATAGTTTAATGCTTGGGTTCTATATTTTGCATTTTGCCTTTGCTTTGCCCAAGCCCAATAGGTAAAACTCATAACTTTCCAATTAGCATATTCATTGTTTTTTTCTTGCTTGTTAATTATTGATTGAAAGTCTTTTTTTGCAAATTTTCTTTTGGTAAAGAAAAACCAAGGTAAATTTTCGGCAACACTGCCTCTTAAAAATTCTGGCAAATAAGATACAGTAGCATATTTATTTACGGCATCATTAAACAATGCAAACGCTTCTCCCAATAATTTTAATTTCTTTGTTTCGGCTCCTACTAAAGAAATTGCTGAAGCTCTATAAGAAGCTACAAATGGCATCAATTCACCTGTTGTGTTTTGGGAGTTAAAAAGTTCACTTAAAATATCAAAACTTTTTTTTGCATATCCTTTGTATTCTGTTTTTGAAAAGAAGGAAAGATTTAAAGCCGTTTCGTGGTAAATAATTCCAAGTCTTGCTTTATTAGTTTCATTAGAATTTTGGTTGTAAGTTTCTTCTACTTCTTTGAGTTTAGTTTTCAATTCTGTGGTGTCAATTAGTTCCATTACATCGTCTAATTGATGTTCAAAAGCTTTTACTTTAAAAAAGTCTAAAGTTTGTGCTGTTATGCTGTTAATTGTTGTCATTGTTATGATAATTAAAAG
>JAGNRZ010000039.1 GCA_017988335.1 Ferruginibacter sp. | reverse complement strand
GTGGGAAGATGAACCATTAGAACAGTTAACTAAAGCCAATGAGTTGGTAGCATTTAAGCATACTGGTTTTTGGAAGCCTATGGATGCTTTAAGAGATAAAATTGAGCTAGAAGAGATGTTGAAAAATGGCACAGCTTCTTGGAGAAAATGGTAATAACTTTTAAATTTAGATTAACATAAATTGGATACTTTTTATAAAAATAAAAAAATATTTTTAACAGGTCATACTGGTTTTAAAGGAGCTTGGTTATTGTGCTGGTTAAATAATTTAGGTGCTATAGTAAAAGGGTATTCACTAGCACCAGAAAAGCAACATAGCTTATTTAATCTAGTTGAAAAAAATATTGATTTTGAAAACATTATTTCAGATATAAGAAAAAAAAATGAATTAGAAACTGCAATTAATAATTTTAAGCCAGATATTATTTTTCATTTGGCTGCACAACCATTGGTTAGGCGTTCTTATCTTATTCCATCACAAACATTTGAAGTAAATGTAGTGGGTACTTGTAACATATTAGAAGCTGTAAAGAAACTAGAAAAAAAATGTACAGTAATTATTATAACTACCGATAAGGTTTATAAAAACAAGGAGCAAAACTATTTTTATAAAGAGGAGGATAACTTAGGAGGCTATGACCCTTACAGTGCTAGTAAAGCCGCTTGTGAAATAGCTGTAAGTAGCTTTAGAAATAGCTTTTTTAATAGAGAAAAATACAGACAACATGAAAAAGCAATTGTAACAGCAAGAGCAGGGAATGTAATAGGTGGTGGTGATTGGAGTGATGATAGAATTGTGCCAGATATTGTAAGAGCTTTGCAACAAAACAATGTAATTGAAGTAAGAAGCCCAAATGCTGTAAGACCATGGCAGCATGTGTTAGAGCCTTTAAACGGTTACTTGCAACTGGCAAAACTTGCTTATGAAAATTATGAAACTGTGGCTGATTCCTATAATTTTGGGCCATTAGCAAGTGACCATTGCAAAGTAAAAGATTTGGTAGAGGTAGCAATAGAATGTTGGGGGCAAGGTAATTGGTTAGACACTTCGAATCAAGAAAATGTATATGAAGCTAATTTATTAATGCTAGATATTAATAAAGCAATAACAGAAATTAAATGGCAACCCAAGTTAAATAGCAAGCAAGCCATTCTATGGACGATAGATTGGTATAAACAACATGATAGTTATACCTATACTATGCAGCAAATAAACCAATATCAAGCAATATGATTTTTGCCGAAACAAAATTAAAAGGGTGTTATGTAATAGAGCTTAAACCTTTTGCAGATGATAGAGGTTGGTTTGCAAGAACATTTTGTAAAGAAGAATTTGAGAAAATTGGGCATTATAAAGAATGGGTACAACTTAATCATTCATTCACAAAGCAAAAAGGAAGTATTAGAGGAATGCATTATCAAGTACCACCTTTTGCAGAAATTAAATTAGTACGGTGTATAGCTGGAGGTGTAGTAGATGTGGTTGTGGATATAAGAAAAAATTCACCAACATTTTTGCAATGGATTAAAGTAGAATTGAGTACACAAAATAAAAATATGATTTATATCCCAGAAGGCTTTGCACATGGTTTTCAAACATTAACTGATGATGTAGAGTTAATTTATCATCACAGCAATTTTTATAAACCAAATGTTGAGGCTGGTTTAAACTTTATGGATGCTAAATTAAATATTAATTGGCCATTACCAATAACAAATATCTCCGATAAGGATAAACAACATAAATACATAACCGAAGATTTTTTAGGAGTATGAATTGTAGACACTGTAACCATAACTTAACACATGTATTTTGCGATTTGCAAACCTGTCCACCATCTAATGCAATGGTAAAACCAGCAATGGTAAACTTTCCAGAAACCTATTTCCCTTTAAAGGTTTTTGTTTGTGAAAAATGTTGGCTAGTGCAAGTAGATGAGTTAGAAAAAGCGGATGCAATATTTAATAGTGAGTACACCTATTTTTCATCATACAGTACAAGTTGGTTGCAACATGCTAAAGAATATACTAGCTATATGATTAATAGGTTTGTTTTTAATAGCAATAGTTTGGTTGTAGAAGTTGCTAGTAACGACGGTTACTTATTACAATATTTCAAAGAACAAAATATACCTGTGTTAGGTGTTGAACCTACCGCAAATACAGCCCAAGTTGCAATAGAAAAAGGCATCGAAACCATTGTAGATTTTTTTGGAAGTAAATTAGCCGAAGACAAATTAAAAGGTAAGGCAGATTTAATATTAGGGAATAATGTTTTAGCACATGTACCCAATATTAACGATTTTGTAAAGGGGGTTAAAATTACTTTAAAAGACAATGGAGTTAATACTTTTGAATTTCCTCATCTACTGCAATTAGTACAGCATAATCAATTTGATACTATTTATCATGAGCATTTTTCGTACTTATCTTTAACCAATTTAATTTTGGTATTTCAACAACAAGGACTACAAATTTTTGATGTGCAAGAGTTACCAACCCATGGTGGAAGCTTACGAATATTTGCTAAACATGTAGATGATAGTTCAAAGCAAATAGAACCAACAGTACAGGCTATGCTAAAAAAAGAGTCAGATGCTGGCATAGATACGCTTACGTATTATCAAAATTTTCAGGCAAAGGTTGATAAAATTAAATACGACTTTACTAGTTTTTTAATACAACAAAAAAGAGAGAATAAAAAAGTAATTGGCTATGGCGCTGCGGCAAAGGGTAACACATTACTTAATTACTGTGGTATTAAAGGCAATGATTTAATTGAGTTTGTTGTAGATGCATCGCCCTATAAACAAAATAAATTATTACCCGGTAGCCGAATACCAGTAGTAAACAAAGAGCAAATCGAAATTACAAAACCTGATTTTATTGTAATTTTCCCTTGGAATTTAAAAGATGAAATTAGTGAACAATTTGATTACGTTAAAAATTGGGGTTGTAAATTTGTAATTGCTATACCAGAATTAATTATTTTGTAAATAAAGTAAAAAAATATTAAATGAATAACTTAGAAAAGAGTTTAAAGTTAATTTCAAAAGACACAGAAATATTAGAAAAGTACATCGATTTTGTAAAATTCTTTGAACAAAAATTTTCTTACGAAGGCGGCAGCGTTAGAGATGACATAACAAAGTATTTAATAGATGCCGTCTTTGAAAAGGAGGATACTTTTGAGAAAGCAAATCAAGAAGGGATTAAGTATAAATTTTTAGTGGGGGTAGGTTCAAAAATCGCTAGAGAATTTTTATTGTCGACTCCTAAAATTCCACAATATATATGGGAGCCCCAAACAACAAAATTATTACTGTATTTGTCAAAAAATGCAAAAAATGTTGTAATTGGAGGTGCTTATTTTGGGGATCAAGCATTACCTATCTCAAAAGTAATTGAGAAAAATAATGGAGTAGTTCATGCATTTGATTTAAATGAAAATCAAATAACGATGTTAAAAGATAATCTATTGTCTAACAATGCAATGAATATTTTGCCCATTCAAAAAGGGCTATGGTCCGATTCAACTACCTTTTTAAATTTGACAGACACAGATGACTTAGCTTTTGCAACACCTGCCGAATCAACTATAGCTAATACTATTTCTATTGACCAGTATGTTATAGATAGAAAAATTGAAAGTGTTGATTTAATTATGCTTGATATTGAGGGGTCGGAATATGAAGTACTTAAGGGAGCAATTGACCAACTCAATAAATCTAGTAATTATCCAAATATTGTTTTTGAAATACATAGTAGTTACATTGATTGGTCTAAAGGACTTTTAAATACCCCGATTTTTGAATTATTGACATCTTGCGGATATACAATGTACTCTATTAGAGATTTTCAAGGAAACTATGATATGGTTGATAAACCTATAGAGCTGATTAACCCTGAAGAAACAGTTCTGGAAGGACCAAAACATGGTTTTAATGTATTAGCAATAAAGGATAAAACACTTATTGCTAATCCTTTATTCAAAATGGTTTCAAATGTCAGTCCGAAATATATTTTACATAAATCACCTTTGCTTCATCATCATACTGATGGCTTTTAGTAATTAATTAATATAAGATGATTACAATAATTGGGAATACAGGATTTATTGGAAGCCACTTAGTTTATTTTTTAAAACAGCAAGTACAGAAAAAATACGATTTATTCTTACCTAAAAAATTTGAAAATCTTGATGGTAAATACCTTGGAGATATTATTTATTGTGCTGGGTTAACATCTGATGCAAAATATAAATCTTTTGAAACAATCGATGCTCATGTAGCATTGCTGCAAAGAATTATTTCTAGAAGTACTTTCAGTAGTATTACCTATTGTTCTTCAGCAAGAGTGTACATTCATAGTAAAGAGACTAATGAAAATTCGGTTTTAGGCGTAAATGTTAATGAAAATTTTGATTTGTTTAATATTAGTAAATTGCTCGGAGAATCTTTACTAAAGAATACTGTAGAAAATCATAAAATACTTCGAATTTCTAATGTGGTAGGAGATGATTTTTTGTCGGAAAATTTCTTAACATCAATTGTAAAAGAAGCGTTAACTCAAAAAAAAATTAAACTCTATTCAAGTATGCTATCATCAAAAGACTATATCTATATAGATGACGTTGTTAAATTAATTGTTACAATTGCTCTATCTAAAGAAGCAAATGGTATTTATAATTTAGCTTCAGGGTTTAATCTTTCTAATCAAGATATTATTAACATTGTTCAGCAAAATATTGATTGTAATATAACTTATGCTAATGAGGCAAAAGATATAATTTTCCCAAAGATTAATATAAATAGAATAAAGGAAGAATTTGATTTTTCCCCCAATCATCAATACACAGAATATATCAAAAAATTTATTCAAGATTATAAAACCTTTATTGATAAAAGCTAATGCAACTATCACTTTCTAAAGCACACTATATAAGTTATTTAAACAGGCAATTAGAAAATTTTTTTCCTGATAATTCTAATCATACAAAGGATATTGAGAAGATATTTGATTCAACCATAGATAGGCTGAATTTCTGTTTTAAAAAAGTATCATTTAATAGATACTTTAATGGCACTAATGCTCTATTAAATCATTTGTATTCAGACCATCACTTAATGTTACTATGGTTTTTATCTAACGAGTCTTGCAAGGTGTTAAATCATGATGCATTAGCATCGAAATTTTACTATCTCAATAAATCGCTTCACGGTTTTGACTGTATGTTTGATACTAAAATGCCTGATATTTTCCTTGTATTTCATGGTGTTGGAACTATGTTAGGCAAAGCTACATATAACGATTATTTTGTAGCATTGCAAGGGTGTACTGTTGGTAATAATAAAGGCATTTATCCAGTCTTTCAAAAAGGTGTTGCACTAACCGCTCACTCTAGTGTAATAGGTGATTGTAAAATTGGCAATCTTGTAACAATCTCTAGTAATACAAATGTGTTTGATACAAATATTGATGATAATTCAGTAGTATTTAAAGATGCATTTGGGAAAAATGTCACAAAAAAAACTACAAATTCCTACGCCCAATCTTTTTTTAACGAACCAATTATATAATGCCCCAATTACCACTTGTAAGCCTCATAATTACCAACTACAATAGGCAAAGCACTATTGCAAAAGCTATTGAATCTGCATTACAACAAGATTATGGTAATCTTGAAGTTATTATCAGTGATAATTGTAGCACCGATAACTCCGATGAAATAATTAAAAAATATACAAATGATGAAAGAGTAAAATATTATAGAAACGAAACAAATATTGGAATGCTCCTCAATTTTAAAATATCTTTTGAAGAAAGAGCAAAAGGGGAGTTTATAACAATTGTAAATAGTGATGATGAATTGGTAAGCCCAAGTTTTATTAAAGATTGCATAAAGGCGGTTTTAAGTAATGATAATGTTGTGCTTGTAAAAAGTAATTTTTATTTTGCTTATCCAAATAAAAATGTAGAAATGAACTATGATAATTATAATCGTTTTTACAAAGGAGTTATTTTTTTAAAAGAGATGAATTTGAGCTTAGATTTTGGATGGGCAGGTATTTTACTTAAAAGGGATATTATTAATAATCTCAAAATATTCGATACAGGCATTATAGCATCAGATTATATTGCCAATTTTAATATGCTGCTCTATGGCAATGTTTGCTTTACTAATTGTATAGCCTATAAGTTTAATGTGCATGATGATAATGTTGGTAAAAACACTTATCAAATAAAGCAAGTTAAAAAAATACTTGAAGAACTTACTATATTTTTTAAAAAACTTTCATTACAAGCCAATGCGGAAACTTATACTCAAATAAAGCAAAAATTTGATGATTTTTACCTAAAATCTATGTACACATCTACCTATATCAATAATAGAAATGATGTAAATGAAATAAAAATTTTATTACATAGCCATTGTAAAGACGAGTATCTTTCTTTTATTCAATCAGCCGAAATAAAAAAGTTTAATGTCCTATACTTTTTCCCAAAATTTGGACAACGAGTAACAGCTTTAAAAAAGAGTATTTTTGGTCTAATTAAAGCTAAGTAGGCAAAGTGGCTCATTTAATATTATTATTTTACTTTTGCATCAATAATTAAATAATATGGCAGAAACTTTGGGAATGCTTTGCGATAAATTAACTATTGTGAAGTTAAAACAATTTCATACAGAAGATGAGGAAAGGCTAGAAAGTTTAGCTTTACAATCATCTCAACTGCAAAATGAAATTGATGAATATTTGGCAGATGCAATGGCTGGTAAAATTCCTGTAGAACGTATGCGTTTTGCGGCCAACAAAGTTTTTAAGAAAGAAGGAAATATTGTCGATGATATTAAAGGTAATTTGGGAGAGGTATTTTCCAAACTGGCTGATGTAAATTGTAAACTATGGCATGAGCAAGAAAAAGTGTATGAATTTGAAAATGTAGCCCCTTCGGATAAGGATATTGTAGTAAAGCAATTGGCCTTATTAAATTTAAAACGTAATAAATGTATTGATGCTATCAATGAAAATTTAATAAATCTAATACAAACAAGATAAATATCTAATACCAGCTAACTAGTATAAATAATGCACATTCGTAAAAGAAATACTTGCCGTGTTTGCGGCTCTACTTCGTTAAAAAAAGTAATTGACCTAGGTCCTCAATATTTGCAAGGAAGCTTTGTAAAGCCAGGTAAAGAAATGCCAAGCCTACGCAAAATTGATTGCACTTTAGTGCGCTGTAACCCTGAGGTAGATGAAAATGCATGTGGGTTATTACAAATGGAACACTCTGTGCCGCCAGAAATTTTATATGCAGCATACTGGTATAGAAGTGGTACTAATAATACCATGAGAAATCATTTAAAAGATATTGTAGATAATATAATGCCAACGTTGGCTGATGTTAAGCAACCTCATGCTTTAGATATTGGTTGTAATGATGGCACTCTTCTAAATTATTATCCAAGTAATTTTATTAAATATGGTTGCGATCCTAGCGATGTAGCCCAAGAGGTAAAAAATGCTACAGTTGTTCAAGATATATTTCCCTCAGAAGAATTATTTAAAGTTTTAGGCGACCAAAGATTAGATATAATCACTTCCATAGCTATGTTCTACGATTTAGAAAACCCTGTAGAATTTGTAAAGGGAATAAAGCAGTTTTTATCTCCAACTGGTGTGTGGGTTTTTGAAATGAGCTATATGCCTACAATGCTTGAGTTAGATAGTTACGATACCATTTGCCATGAACATTTAGAATTTTACAGTCTAGCTGTAATAGAAAAAATATTGACTTTGGCGGGAATGAAAGTATATAAAATATCATTCAATGCTATAAATGGAGGAAGCATAAGGTGCTATGCTACACATAAAGAAAATAATAAGCATGATAGTAAAGAAAATCTTGTTTTACTAAATGAAACTAGGCATAGGGAATTTGATTTAGAGCTAGATACAGATAAGCCTTATGTTGATTTTCAAAATCGAATTGATGTACTAAAAAATAAGCTACATAATTTATTAGTTAAACTAAAAGAAGAGAATAAAAAAGTGCATGTTTACGGAGCCTCTACAAAAGGTAATACAATTTTGCAATGGTGTAATATTGATAATACGCTTGTAGATTATGCTGCAGAACGTAACGAAGATAAGTATGGTGCCTTTACATTAGGTACTAATATTCCCATCATTAGCGAAGCCGAAAGTAGAGCCATGAATCCTGATTACTACCTAGTGTTACCTTGGCATTTTAAAGAAGAATTTATAATAAGAGAAAAGGAAATATTAGATAAAGGAACAGGGTTTATATTTCCTATACCTAAAATTGAGTTATTTAAAACTAAATAAATCTTGTATTTTTTTGTAGTTAAATGCAAAGTAAATACACATGAACATATTATGACAAATGTAGCATTGGATGGTACTTTATTTGCTGAGTGTGAAATGTTAGGGGCTAACAGAGATGGCATGATGAGATTAACCGAAGATGTAACAGATAAACTTATTTTGGAGAGTGAAATTGATTTAAGTTTTATAAATACACTCAATATCGAAAAGTATGATACGGCTTTAAAAAAATTTGTAAAAAAAAAATATCCAAACCATACTAGTAAAATCATTTCTACAACTCCGCCTAAATTTACAAATATATTTAAGTGGAAAAATAGTTTTAGAAAAAATCTACCCAGTTTTTTAATTGATACTAATTGCAAAGAGTTAAATCAGTTTAATATTTTTCATTCGTTTTATTATCCCTTTTCAAAAGCAATATCAAAAAATAAAATTAAAAAATCAATCACCTATCTTGATATTATTCCCTTAAAATTAAATGGGTACCCTAAAAATTTAGTTGAAAGAACTAAGAATATAGTTAGTTGCATTGCAGGTAATTATGCTATTTCTATTTCTGAGTTTTCAAAACAAGATTTATTAAATTATGATAATAGAATAAAAGCAGAAAACGTTTTTGTAGCCCCTTTAGCGGCTTCACCCTTTCTTTTTTATCAAAGTAAAAATGTACAAGATTGGTATATAGTAAAAGAAAAATATAAGTTGCCGGATAACTATTTTTTATGTGTTGCAGGTAATGATTCAAGAAAAAATGTAAGGCATGTAATAACTTCTTTTAATAAATTATTACTACAACAAAAATATAAAGATATCCATCTTGTATTAACAGGAAATACATCTCATAGTGTTTCAATGTTAGATGAACTTAATATTAGCGCAGAAATTAGAGCACAAATTTGTATGCCAAAAGGATATATAGATTCTAAAGATTTGGCAGTGCTTTATTCAAACTCTATTAGTTTCTTTTTTATGTCTTTATATGAAGGTTTTGGTTTGCCTGCATTGGAAGCTATGCAATGTGGTGTGCCTACTGTAGTTTCTAATGTTACATCATTGCCAGAGGTTGTAGGTGATGCAGGAATTTTACTTCCTCCTACAGATGTTGATGCCCTTTGTGAAACGATGAATAATTTGTATTTGAGTGATGAACTTCGAGAGAAGTATTCTACTGCTGGATTAAAAAGAGCTGAACAATTTTCTTGGGGAAGATGTGCTAATAAATATGCTACTATCTTTAAATTAATAAATGCAAAATAGTAATTGTGAAAAAATATTTAATAACAGGGGCTAGCGGTTTTGTGGCTCAGCATTTTTTAAATCTTCTTGAGGTTAAGCAAAAAGATGTTATTGTTTTAGGGGTAGATGTAAATAAGCCTGAAGTTTTAGTAACATATAAATTTGTTAATTATCAATTTAAACAATTAAACTTATTAGATAAAGACGCTGTTCATGATTTGCTTTTAAATTTTGAGCCTAATTATATTCTTCACTTAGCATCTTATAGCAGTGTAGCCTATAGTTGGAAAAATCCAGTAGAAGCATTTGCCAACAACTCCACTATTTTCTTAAACCTTGTTGACGAAGTAAGAATATTAAATTTAAAATCTAGAATTTTATCTGTTGGCTCTTCTGAAGAATATGGAAATATTACAAAAGAAGATTTGCCCGTTACTGAGCTAGTAGAACCTAAACCTAATAGTCCTTATGCAGTGGCTAGGCTATCGCAAGAAATGATGTCGAAAATTTACACCAATTATTATAATGTAGATATTGTAATGACAAGGTCATTTAACCATATAGGGCCTGGGCAAAAAGATATTTTTGTAATATCTTCATTTGCAAAAAAGCTTACAGATATTAAAAAACAAGTAGTAAAAGCAGATAAAATTGTGGTAGGCAATATTGCTTTGGTTAGAGACTTTGTAGATGTGAGAGATGTTGTAAAAGCATATTTACTTTTGTTTGAAAAAGGTGTTAAAGGGCAAGTGTATAATATTTGTTCTGGCATTGGCAACTCTTTAGAATCTATTTTAACAAAAATGATTAAATCACTTAATTTGTCTATTGAAATTGAAATTGATAATGATTTAATTCGCCCTAATGATATACAAAAAATGATAGGATCAAACAATAAATTAGCGAATGAAACAGGCTGGTCTGTTGAATACGATTTAGATAGAAGCATTAAAGATGTTATTGAGTATTGGCAAAATAAATAATAACAATAGTAAAGCAGTATAATGAATGCAATAATTTTTGGAGCAAGTGGGCAAGATGGTTTTTATCTTACAAAACTTTTGCAAGAAAAAAGTATTGAAGTAATTGGTATTAGTAGAAGCGAAGGCTTTTTAAATATTGATATTGCTAATTTTGAAGAGGTATCTACTTTAATTAGTAACACACAACCTAGTTTTATTTTTCATTTAGCAGCTAACTCTACTACAAGGCATGATGCACTTTTTGAAAACCATAAAACGATAGCTACTGGTACACTTACTATTTTAGAAGCTGTAAAACAATTTTCACCTACTACAAAAGTATTCATTTCGGGTAGTGGGCTACAATTTTTAAACACAGGAAATCCTATAAAAGAAACAGACCCTTTTGCTGCAAATGATGTATACTCGGTAAGTAGAATACAAAGTGTATATGCCGCTAGGTATTTTAAAAGCCTAGGCATAAAGGTTTATGTTGGCTATTTATTTAATCATGATAGTCCCTTACGAACTGAAAGGCATGTAACAAAAATGATTTGTGAAACTGTAAAAAGAATGGCTAAAGGCAGCAAAGAAAAGCTTGAAATAGGAGATATGTCTGTAATAAAAGAATGGTCATTTGCTGGAGATATTGTAAATGGTATTTGGCTACTAATAAAGCAAGATGAAATTTTTGAAGCAAATATTAGCAATGGAGAAGGACATTCAATAAAAGAATGGATACAAGAGTGCTTTTCAATAGCTGGTATAAGTGTAGAAGATAATGTTGTAGAAAAAAATGATTTTGTAGCCAATTGCAAAATATTGGTTTCGGATAATACGGTTATTAAAGGCTTGGGGTATATGCCTAAAGTTTCTTTTAAAGATTTAGCAAAAATGATGATGAATGGAGAATAGTGCAGCTACGCCAAAAATTTTGTTTGTTCACCTATACTCCAATGGTGATTGCCTTTACGCAACAGCCATTGCCCGACAGATAAAAAATGATTACAGTAATGCAATACTAACTTGGGCTGTGGCAGGCTTTTGTAAAGAAATTATTAAAAACAATCCATATGTAGATAACATGTTAGTAGTGGATGATGTGCTTAAAAACGATGTTAATGCTTTCAGGAAATTTAAGAAAAAAATAATTGCTGAAGAAAGAGCTGGTAAATGGGACAAGGTATTTATTACGCATAATATGGATACTAATTTGGCGCTTTATGATGGAACCATCCGTGGAATGATTTTAAGGGCATATCCTACAAAAGTAACAATACCCCTTCAACCTATATTGCAACTAACAAAAACTGAATTAGATAATGTAGCTTTTTTTGCAAATAAAAATAAGCTTAGTAGTTATAAAAATGTAATTCTTTGGGAGTATGCACCCCTAAGTGGACAAGTTGCATTAAATTTTGATATGGTAATGGCAGTTGCAAAACGTATTACAGCACAACCCTCCACTTGTGTAATTTTATCATCAGCAAATAAGTTTACAAGTACTGCAACTATTATTGACGCAAGTGTTTTAAAGGTAAGAGAAAATGCTGCACTTACACACTATTGCACTTTACTTATAGGCTGTAGTAGTGGTATTACCTGGCTTACTACAAGTAGTGCTGCTAAGTTTTTACCTATGGTACAATTGTTAAATGCGAAAGCCGCCTTTAGAAACTTACCTTCAATTGATTTTAAACGGTACAGTATTGAGCATAATGGATTGATTGAACTATTTTCTTTTGGTGAAGAAAAAGTATTTAGTTGTTTACAACAAATATTAACACAAGGTTTTTCTTCTGCGATAAACTATAATGAAAATCCACCCCAACAGTTTAACACTACACAAAATATTATCTACAACCTTTTTGTTTACGGCGAGTTTGGGGCAATAAAAAAGCACCTAAAAATAATGAAATCAATGTACGGGTTAAGTAGTGGATTGTTAAAAGCAATACTAGTTGGCTTTATATCAATTCCTTTTAAATTAATAAGAAACATTTGGAAAAAAAAAGTAGTAAAAGCTTAGCCC
Organism: Ferruginibacter sp.; assembly: GCA_017988335.1. Taxonomy (GTDB): domain Bacteria; phylum Bacteroidota; class Bacteroidia; order Chitinophagales; family Chitinophagaceae; genus Ferruginibacter. The sequence continues at coordinate 8,418 of JAGNRZ010000039.1, read as the reverse complement.
TTCTTTAACTGATATTTTAATTCTTCTTCCATCATTTCTTTTACAAGCATAGGTAAATCATATTTGGGTTTCCAGCCTAATTTAGTGTTTGCTTTAGTAGCATCGCCAATTAATAAATCTACTTCAGCTGGTCTAAAATATCTTGGGTGTATGCCTATTACTTGCTTATCTACGGGTAAATTATATAATGTATTACTGCAAGATTTTACAAATGCTTTTTCATCAATACCTTCTCCCTTAAAATAAAGTGTAATGCCTATTTCGGCAAAGGCCATAATTATAAAATCTCTAATAGTGGTAGTAATGCCAGTAGCCAATACAAAATCCTCAGGAGCATCATGCTGTAGCATTCTCCACATACCTTCTACATAATCTTTTGCATGACCCCAATCTCTTTTGGCATCTAAGTTGCCCAGCAATAAAGGGTCGGTGTCTAATCCAAGTGCTATTCTACTTACACCTATAGTTATTTTTCTAGTTACAAAACTTTCGCCCCTTAATGGGCTTTCATGGTTAAATAAAATTCCATTTACAGCAAACATATTATAGGCTTCTCTGTAATTAACTGTAATCCAGTAGCCATATAATTTTGCTACACCATAAGGTGATCTAGGGTAAAATGGAGTGGTTTCTTTTTGTGGTATTTCTTGTACCAGGCCATATAATTCTGATGTGGAAGCTTGGTAAAATTTAGTTTTATTAGTAAGGCCTAATATTCGGATGGCTTCTAATATTCTTAGTACACCAATTCCATCGGAGTTTGCGGTGTACTCAGGTGTTTCAAAACTAACTTGCACATGGCTTTGTGCACCTAGGTTATAAATTTCATCTGGCTGCGATTGCTGAATAATTCTAATTAAACAACTGCTATCCGTTAAATCTCCATAATGTAAATGAAATCTATCGGTTATCGATTTGTCAAATATAAGATTATCAATTCTATCAGTATTCATTAATGAACTTCTACGCTTTATTCCATGTACTACATAACCTTTTTCTAGTAGTAGCTCCGCTAAATATGCTCCATCTTGCCCTGTAATTCCTGTTATTAAAGCAGTTTTCATCAAAATTTAATTTTTTTCAAAAATAAGATTTTATACCCACTTCTTAGTATAGTGATTTGAAAGTAGACTTCAAATATCGCTTGAAAACCTAACTCACTTTATAAAAAGTTTTTTTGTTTAAAACTATACAAAATAAATATTTTGATGAGGTAATAATATTTAAAATGTATCCTTTAATATTACTCCAATTGTACTTTACTTTTCCCAAACTTACCACACTCTCCGCAAGCCATCCAAGTATAAATACTGGGATACCAAGAAAATATACACCTTGTATAAATAAATACCACCCCACTCCAAACTCTTTTCTTATTCTTACCATATTACTCAACATAATTTGCCTTGCCTTTTTGCTCCATACATCTTTGCTATTATCCCAGCCATTGGTGTTATAAGCATCTTTACTAGATCCTCCTCCAATATGTATTACTTTGGGTTGCCCAAATAAACAAAGTTGCCCTTGCTTTTTTAAGCGGCTGCACCATTCCATTTCCTCTGCATACATAAAAAAATCCTCGTCAAGCAAGCCTGCGTTATCAATAGCTTGTCTTTTAGCTAAAATAAAAGCTCCAATAATCCAATCTACTTCAATAAAATTTTGCACCTCACTTATACTGGGGATAGTACTTTTAAAAGTATATCCCAAAAAGCGAATGAATTTCCCTAAGTAGGGTATTGGTAATAAAAAGTTTAAACCACCTTTTAAATTTTTTGCTCCAGAAATTTGAGTAGTACCATCTTCATTTAGCAATTGTACGCCACATGCAACTACTTTTTCATTTTGTTTTAGTAAATCAATAGTTATATCAATAGCATTGCTTAAAACAATTGTATCTCCATTTAGTAGTAAAATATATTTTCCTTTGGCACACTTAATGCCAGCATTATTCGCTCTAGCAAAACCACTATTATACCCCATTTGTATCCATAAAATACTAGGATGTTTACCCTTTATTATTTCTTCACTATTATCGTTTGATTCATTGTCAACCACTACAATTTCATAAGTGTATTTATTTGTTTCTTTATTAATGCTATCAATACAATCAACTACTAACTGTGCAGTTTTGTAATTAACAATAATGATTGAAACATCAATATTACTTTTCATTCACATTTTCATTTTCTTTTTTGAATAGTTGTATTGTGATAGTGCCTAGTAATAAAGTAATTGAAATAATAGTGGCTATTAAGTTGTATTGATTACCTTTTTTGACAGAGCTTGGCTTGAATTCAAAAATAATTTTATGATTACCAGCAGGTACATTTAAACCTCTTAAAGCATAATTTACTTTTACTATAGGCGTTTCTTTACCATCAATAAAAGCAGTCCAGCCATGAGGGTAATATATTTCGCTAAACACTGCAAATTGGCTCTGTTTTGAATTGCTTGTATATTCTATAAAATCATTATCGTTCTTTACTAATGAAATACTAGCACTTGTATCTGCTACTAGTGAGGTAGTTACTTTTGCTTTTTCTCTGTTATTAATTACCGCAGTAGATTTTACATCTAAACTATCTAGTGCCAGCATTTCTTCATTTGCACTATTTACATATTTTATATTTTGTACAAACCAAGCATTGCCTGAAGCATTTGGGTTTTGCTGTACCATTGGTTGGCCATTTTGTGGGTTTTGAACAATAAAATATTTTGTATTTAGCATGTTGTAAGTAGGCATATTGCCTTTGCTAAGTTGGTGGGTAATTAAATCTTGATAAAGCCCTAATTTAGCAGGGCTATATCCACCTATTGAATTGTGGAAATAAGAGGTATTGGCCTCTTGAAAAGGGTCGCCACCTGCTTGATTAAATACTCTAAAAAAAGATTTATCTTGTTTTATTTGATTATCAACTGCTGTTGCGGTATGGGCTTCTTCAAATTGAGTTTGCTCTATATAACTCTCCTTATTTAAAAAACGATTGCATACCGTAATTACATCAAAAAAACTAAGTAATGCTAATAGAATGGTACCCACAGTAGCACTAATTTTTTTGCGTACAGTAAAATAAATTACAGCTGCACCTAAAAGTAAAAAAGCAAATAATCTTACTAAATCTTTTCCAAATAACGATTTTCTATCTTCTACTAAAGCTTTTGATAAATCATTTGTAATAGTGGTTGCCTTTGTTTTTGTATCTTCTGTAGGCTGTTGTCCTTGGCTCAACATATTAGTAATAGCACCCGATACATTTTCCTTAAACTGCCTATGACTTTTTCCTGTATAATCGGCTGTAAAATAAAATGCAGTAAGTAATAAAGCCACTACACCAGTTGCAATACCACTTAATTTTAATTTTTTATTTAGAACTACTTTATCCCAACTACCATAAAATATGCTATTTAATGCTAAAGCAGCCAGTGCAATAATAGTAAGCTGTGGTATAACCAATGCAGAGGATGGTGCCCTAAATTTATTGTACATAGGCAAATGGTCGAACAAAAAATAATTTAATGCACTAAAATTACTGCCCCAAGCTAAAAAGATACCCAACACAGATGCTGCAACTAACCACCATTTATATTTAGCTTCTACAAAAAATAACGATGCAATAAATAACATACAAATAATTGCACCAAAATATACTGGTCCACTTGTACCTGGTTGATCGCCCCAATAAGCACTGAAAGCACCATAAAAATTATTGATAGCCTGTTCAGGTAATCCACTTTCTTGTAATGCAGCTACAGATTTGCTATTTTCACCAAAGGCTTTTGGACCACTAGCACCGCCATAAAAGTTAGGGAGCATCATGGTAAAGGTTTCCATTTTACCATAGCTCCACATAAAAGCATAATCTTTATCTAGTCCACCTTTAGTTTTATTTTTTTTATCTTCTGGTTTTTCACCAAGGGTCAATTCACTTCTACCACCTCTCATAGTTTCCTTTGCATACTCTTGTGTAGGTAATAGAATATGTGCAAACGACATTAAAGATAATACAGCTACCACTATACCAATGCTACTTACTTTTGCTAAATGCACAAAATCTTTTTTCTTTATTGTATCTATTAAAAAATAAATACCCAAGCAACAAACTACCAAAAATAAATAATACACCATTTGCAAATGGTTTTGCATTACCATTAACACTGTACTTATTAATGCCGTTATAAAACCAATTGCATATTTTTTATTCATTAATAAAATAATCCCAGCAAGTACGGCAGGGGCATAGCCCATGGCAGCAAATTTTGTAATATGCCCCACTTCCATAATTATAGCGTTATAACTACAATAGCCATAAGCTAGTGCTGCTAGTATACCCACCCAAGGTTTTAATTTTAAAGACTGTGTAAGTACATAAAAACTTAGGCAGGCTAAAAAAAACAAACCGGCTGGTATAGGTAAAAAAGCAGTAAATAAATAATTGTGCAACCAAATTAAACCAAATGAATGCTCACCACTTATTCTAATTTGATAAGCAGGCATACCACTAAACATGCTATTTGCCCATAATGGATAGGTGCCATGTGTTGCTAAGTATTCATTTGACTGTTGTAGCATTCCATTTGTTTGGCTCATATCACTTTGGTTTACTACCAAGCCTTGTAAAGCTGGTAAACAATATACTATAGCCACTATTAAAAAAATTAAAATTGCTATAACATGTGGTATGGCTTTCTTGAAATCAAAATTCTTCATTCAGTATAATTTTAACAGGCAAATTAAGCTTAAAAAAACAAATAAAAAAGCTTTATTCTAAGGTAAAAGCAAATTATATCTGTTACCTTTTAAGTTATAAATTTGTAGGATGGATTTGTCGATTATTATTATTAATTACAACACATTTCAACTTACCTGCAACTGTATAGCATCTATCAAAGAAAAATTGATAGATGTAGATTACGAAATAGTGTTGGTAGATAACGCATCCGTGGAGTGTGATGCTAATTTGTTTGCAGCAAAATTTCCATTTATAAATTTAGTTATTAGCCCTAAAAATACTGGTTTTACGGGGGGTAATAACTTGGGCATACAGCATGCTAAAGGCGTTTATTTGCTTTTACTAAATAGTGATACTGAACTAATTAATAATGCTCCTAAAATAACGCTTGATTATTTAAAACAACATGAGGCCAAAGTGGGTATGGTGGGTTGCCAGTTAATTTATCCTAATGGTGTTATACAGCCAACCACCCGAAAATTTAGAACTATTGGCTGGGAACTTTTAGAAGTCACACAACTATTTAGATTATTGCTAAAAGAAAAACAAGGCAAACTAATGCTACATCATTATTTTGACCATAAGAGTTTTGCAAATGTTGATTGGATTTGGGGGGCATATATGTTATTTAAGAAAGACATTTTGGAAACTCTACCCCAAAAAAAATTAAGCGACGATTTTTTTATGTATTGTGAAGATACACTGTGGTGCCTTGATTTTAAAAAGCTTGGCTATGAAATACATTATTTGCCACAGGCGAAAGTTATGCATATACATAAGGGTAGCGTAAGTAAAGAAAAATGGTTAGCTATACGTAAAACAGGTATTGTAAATCATGCACAGTTAATGAAGAAATATTATAAAGGACTACTGTGGTATATTTGGGCTGTAATTTATTTTCCTAAACAATGGCTTATTTTAGCTTACGTTTCATTATTTAATAAGTACAAACAGTAGTATGCAATTTGTAAAGAAAATTTTATTTAAAACATTAGGGGTAAAACTGTATTTAAAAACATTAAATATTGGGTACAAAGTTTTATACACAATAGGCTATTTAAAAAAGAGTAATGAATACCAATGCCATTATGCTGTAAAAAAATTGATTAGCGAAAATGATAGGATAGTAGATTTAGGTGCTAATGTGGGATATTACAGTTGGTTGTTTAGTAAGTGGGTAGGTAATGGGGGTCAAGTTTTTTCTATTGAACCTGTGCCTCTTTATCAAGAAATATTGCAATGGACAACAAAGAACAAAAAAAATATTGCTTACTTCCCTTTTGCTTTAGGAAAGCAAAACGGTAGTATTAAAATGCATGTTCCAAATACAAATGGATACTTGCGTACAGGTATTAGTAGTGTATATGAAAAAAATACAGCAGTTAATAGCCAAGATTTTTTATTTGATGCTCAAATGAAAAATGCTACTGAATTATTTTCAACATTTGGAAAAATTAATTACTTAAAGTGTGATGTAGAAGGTTATGAAATATACATTATTCCCTTAATTATTGATTTTATAAAGCAATACAAACCTATTATACAAATAGAAACAGAGGGAAATAATAAGGCTGCAATAATTGAACTATTGCAGCCTTTAGGATATAATATTTACTATGTTAAAAATTTACAATTTCATAAGTACACCAATCAAGAAAACACAGGCGATTTAATTTTTAGCATTAAAGAAATAGCGTAAGCTAAAATTTATTGTCCCATTCCCTGTGTTGCATTTTGCATGCCTTCCATTTCGCCTCTCATATTTTTGCGTTTGAAAAGCGATACATCCATTTTTCCAAATCGCCAAGCAAAATTTAAACGCAAAACTTGTGGGTCTCTACGGCGTAAATTTTCTTGTACAAAAAAGGCACTTTCTGCATAAGTAGCATTTACTTTGGTTCTAAACACATCATTCATTTGTAGGGTTAATGATGCTGCATTGTTCTTTAAAAATTCTTTTTTAATGGCAATATCTACACCATAGTTAGGTTTAATATAACCTTGTGCACCACTTTGGCTTTGACCAAAACCACCGCCACCACCAAACATCATACCACCGCCACGACCACCACCGCCACCACCTGTGCTACTAGCTGGTAAAATGGTTTTGGCTTGATAATCGCCACTTAATTGTATGGAATAATTCTTTGGTAATTTAAAGCTGTTATTTAATTTACCAAACCAACTAAATTGGCTGTTACTTCCTCCGCCAACAATACTACCAGCTTCTAAAGTAGTATTAAATAAATTTAGGTTAGTGGTAATATCCCACCATTTAGTTAGCTTGTCTTTTGAAGTAATTTCTAAACCAAAAGTGTAAGTTCTGTTTGCATTAATGTATGATGATATAAGTACAGAGTCAGTTCTATTTTTATCAGGAAATTTATCTCTATACTGGTATCGAGTTATAAGATTATCAGTATTTCTACCATAAGCTGTAGCTAAAATACTGTGGTTTTTATTTATTTGATATTGATAGCCCAATTCAACTAAATTGGTAAACTCTGGCACCAAGTTTGGATTACCTACGCTTATATTTAATTGATCGCTATAATCATAAAAAGGAATTAACTGAAAAAAGTTGGGTCTATTTATTTTTCTAGAATAATTGAATTGAATGTCTTGCTTGTCATTTATTTTATAGGTAAAAAATGCACTAGGGAAAAGGCTTAAAGGAAACTCATTATTAAAAGCAGAATCATTAGTTAAAAGCAAACCTTTATAGTTTGAACTTTCTAAACGTAATCCTAACTGGTAAGTAAAGTTTTTAATTTTTTGAGAGAAAGTTGTGTATGCTGCAAGCACTCTATCGTTGAATTCATAATCACTACTAAAGCCAGGTAGGGCAGTGTAGGGGTCATTAATATTTGTTTTGCGATAGTTATAGTTAAAGCTTTCAAACTTTCTGAATGCACTACGTAAACCCATTTCAATTTTTATTTTATCGCTTATAGGGTTTACAAAATCTGTTTGTGCTGTAAAAAATTTAGTTTTTCCACCGCCTAAACTTTGTTCGTAAAGTGGTAAACCTAAAGGTGTATTGTTAAGTGCGTTAAAATAGTTAGACTCAAAAACTCCACTGTTGTCATTTTTTACGCCATTATAATTTAAGTCGGCAGTTAATTCTTTACCAGCCTTTGCAAAGTTGTGCTTAAAGCTAATGGTACCCCCTAAGTTTCTAAAATTTCCAGTGTTACTGGTAATTCTAGAGCCATATTCTTCTTTAAATGTATTGTTGGCAAAAATGGTATCTCTATTTTCAATGTTTATTAAATCATTAGATTTAAATCGACCTCTTACGAAACTGCCTCCAAAAGTTATGGTGTTTCTATTATCAATAAAATAGTCCATACCTATTCTAGCAAAGCCAAAAACTCCTTTATTAATAGGGGCATTACTTTGGTTTGATGATGCTGTAAATGCTGGTATAGTTAAACTTTGTTCACTACTAGCCCAGCTTAACGATTTACGTAAGCCAATCATAGTATTGGCAAAGAAATTTATTTTACCCTGCTTTACATTAAAATCGCCACCAGCACCAGGCCTACCACGGCTATCGATACTTGCCCTTACATTACCATTGTAACCAGCTTTTCTATTCTTTTTTAATACTATATTTACTATGCCACTACCACCGCCACTAGCATCAAATTTTGCACTAGGGTTGGTAATCAATTCCACACTT
>JAGNRZ010000038.1 GCA_017988335.1 Ferruginibacter sp. | reverse complement strand
CTCTTCAGCTGTTTTAATTTCGTCAAAATTTAACTTCCATTCATTAAGTTCATTGTCACTTTGTGTTATAGTGCCGATATTTTTTGAAACGATATTTTGTTGAAAATAGTTAGATTTTAAAACAGCATTGTTAATGAAATTTATTGGATAAATTCCTTTGAGAATTGCTGTATCTACTTTGTCAATATGTTGCCTCCAAATAGTATCTTTTGAGTTTTCTGCTATTGAATAGCTAAAGAAACCATTTTTTATTTTTGATTCTGTCGAAGGTGAAAAATTTATTGGCAGCTTAAAAACAATAGCATAGTGTGGAAAAAATACAGTATTTAAATCTTTATAAATATTTTCCATTTTTATATAGTCGCAATATTTTTCTTTTATCGAAAACTCTATAGCTTGATAGTCTTTTTCTTTAGGGGTACTGTAATTTATTAACCAGTTTTCAAATGAAAAATAATAAGAATCTGTTGCAACTATTAAGTGACAGATATTCTTGAATTGTTTTTTTTCAACTGCTTTCAGAAATCCACTCTTTGTTTTCCAACCTTCATTGGGGTATGAGCCAGTAATATAGTAGTTGGAAGGTTCATTCTTGAAATTATTATCCAGAATAGTTAATATTTTGTCAACAAGCAATTTGTTATCAAACCCAAAAGCTTCTTCTTTGGTAACAGACCTAAACATTTTGAGTATGGTATTATTATCCTTTTTTTTGAACAGCATCATTACCTAATAAATTCGACCTAACTTTTATATGGTTTATTTGAAAGTAAATATTGTTTTCTGAAATCATATCCAATCATCACCATCATAACAATCAGCGTTCCATCCTAAAATTAATAATCCCCCAATGTCTCTTCCAATTGCCCCAATGCTTTTGCCAATTGCTCATCGTTTGGTGCTATGCCATGCCATTCGTGGCTGCCTTCCATAAAGTCAACACCCTTGCCCATAGCCGTTTTCATTAAAATTACAATAGGCTTGCCTTTGCCTACAAAGGTTTTAGCATGGTTTAATCCTGCCACTACAGCATCCATATCGTTACCTTCCATTTCAAGTACTTGCCAATCAAAAGCCTCAAATTTTGCTTTTAAATTACCCAATGCCATAACTTTTTCAGTTGGGCCATCTATTTGTTGTCCGTTCCAATCAATGGTTGCAATTAGGTTATCTACTTTATTATGTGCAGCAAACATTATGGCTTCCCAGTTTTGCCCTTCATCTAATTCACCATCTCCATGTAGGCTATAAACTATATTAGTATCGTTATTTTGTTTTTTTGCTAGGGCGGCACCAATAGCCACACTCATACCTTGCCCAAGGCTACCACTGGCAATACGTACACCAGGCAGGTGTTCATGTGTGGTAGGGTGTCCTTGTAATCTTGTATTTAGTTTGCGGAAAGTGCTAAGCTCTTGTACTGGAAAGTAGCCACTTCTTGCCAAAGCACTATAATACACTGGCGAAATATGGCCGTTACTTAAAAAAAACAAATCTTCACCCACACCATCCATATTAAAAGGGCTAGGGTTATGCTTCATTACTTCAAAAAATAAGGCGGTAAAGTAATCGGCACAGCCAAGGCTGCCACCTGGGTGACCACTTTGTACGGCATGTACCATTCTTACTATATCTCTACGTATTTGGCTTGATATATTAATTAAATTATTCATATAGCAAATTTAATTGTAATTTTTGCAAACCTAAAATAAATAGACGTACCCTCAAAAGAAAAATAAGGCTAATAGGGCAATAGTTAATAATAAGTTCACAATTAATTCGTTATTTGTACATTAATTTAATAGTTTTTTGTATTAAAATAAAGGGATACAACTTTTTGTAGTAAAATCCAGTCTATTTATTCACTTATAATGGGTTGTGAATTAAATTATTTACTTTTGTAATAGTTAATTCAGCCCTTAAGCATAAAACAAACGGAATGGTTCATATTTTAAATATTTTATTAAGTGGAGCTTTAGCTTTTTTAATTACCTTTTTTGCTATACCTATAATTATACAAGTAGCAAAAGATAAAAAGCTATTTGATGAACCTGATGAACGTAAGTTGCACAAAAAAGTAATTCCTACGTTAGGCGGTTTAGGCATTTTTGCTGGCTTTATCATTGCTACTTTAATGGGTGTACCATCGGGTATTACAGCCGAACTTCAATATTTTGCTGCGGCTTCTATTGTAATTTTCTTTTTAGGTATTAAAGATGATATTTTAGTATTAAGTGCTAGTAAAAAATTTATTGGTCAGTTAATTGCGGCAGGTATAATAATAAAATTTGGAGGTGTACGTATTACAGATATGCATGGCTTTTTTGGAATTTACCAAATACCTCCAGTAGCAAGTATTGTGCTATCAATTTTTACCATAATTGTAATTACAAACTCATTTAATTTAATTGATGGAGTAGATGGCTTAGCTGGTAGCTTAGGAGTGTTAACTACATTGGTATTTAGTGCATACTTCTATTACGCTGGTCAGCCTACGTATAGTGTAATGGCATTATCATTAGCAGGCGCTACATTAGCATTTTTAATTTATAACTTTTCTCCTGCCAAAATTTTTATGGGGGATACAGGTTCTTTAATGTTGGGCTTAATTAATTCTATTTTAGTAATTAAATTTATCAATATTGCTGGTAGCCCAGTTAGCAATTTTCCTATACAAGCTGCACCAGCTATAGGTTTTGCCATATTAATGATCCCTTTATTTGACACCTTAAGGGTATTTGCAATTCGTATTTTAGACAGGCGTTCACCATTTAGCCCCGATAGAAACCATGTGCATCATTTTTTATTAGATATGGGCTTAAACCACAAAATGGTTACCATTACTTGTGTATTAGCAAACATAGCTTTTATAGGGTTAGCTTATGCCTTACGTGGTAATGGCACTACTATGGTTATATGTATTTTATTAGCAGTTGCATTTATTTTTATTGGAGTAATTTTTTATTACAGCCGTATTAAAACTCGTATTAAAAATAAGGTAGAGCAAAACCGTTTTTCGCAGAAAGAAATTGTTAAATCTCACAAAGTAATTTCTTTATCTCCAGAAACTTTAGAAGCAGAATAAATACTCTTTATTTTTTAAATGGTAGCAAAAAATAACTTTTTTTGGAAAGAAGATATTTGCATTACAATAACATTTCTTTTTTATAGCTTTGCAGCCACTTAATATAATTATTATGTCAGAAGATTTAGGTAACATACAAAGTGAAGCTACTACGTTAATGAGCAAAGCTATTAATCATTTAGAGGCTGAATTAACAAAAATAAGAGCTGGAAAAGCTAGCCCAAATATGATTGATGGTATTGTGGCAGACTATTATGGAAGCCCTACACCAATAAATCAAATTGCCAATGTATCTACATTAGATGCAAGAACAATTTCGATACAACCATGGGAAAAAAATATGTTGCAAGCCATTGAAAGAGCTATTATGGCAGCTAACATAGGTATTACACCACAAAACGACGGTACAAATATTCGTTTATTTTTACCACCACTTACTGAAGAACGTAGAAGAGAATTAGTGAAAAAGTGTAATGGAGAAGGTGAGCATGCAAAAATAGCGGTACGTAATATTCGTAGAGATGCTATTGAGGATATAAAAAAACTTCAAAAAGATGGCTTAAGTGAAGATGCTGCAAAAGATGCTGAGGCAGATATACAACAAATAACAGATAAACATATTGCTCTTATTGAAAAACATTTAGAAGCAAAAGAAAAAGAAATAATGGCGGTTTAAACAAAACCCCATTTTTTTTGCCTTTACATTAATTTTGCATCTATGAATTCAGAAAGAGAATATTGGTTTTTGGTTTTTTCAATTCCTTTGTACGCTATACTTATAGGTGCCGAAATTTTAATGAGTAATTGGCAACACAAAAAATTTTACTCTCTTAAAGAAACATTACAAAATGTTTATTTAACACTACTTAATGCTGGTTTAGATGCTTTTTTGCGGTGGGCATTTTATGTAAGCGTATTGGCATGGAGTTACAATCATCATTTTTTTAAAATTGAAAATGCTTTCATATACTGGTTTACGCTATTTATTTTAGAAGATTTTGCTTTTTATATTGAACATAGGGTTGACCACTATTGCAGAATATTTTGGGCCGTACATGCCACACATCATTCTTCCGAAGAATTTAATTTAACCACAGGTTTTCGGTCATCGGTATTTCAACCAGTGTATAGATTTGTGTATTTTATGCCAATAGCTTTTATGGGTTTTCATCCGTTAGATATAGTGTTTATGTACAGCATTACCCAAACTTATGGCATACTAGTGCATACACAATACATTCAAAAAATGCCCAAATGGTTTGAGTGGTTTTTTGTAAGCCCAAGTCACCACCGTGTTCATCATGCCAGTAACATAATTTATTTAGATAAAAATATGGGCATGTGTCTTATTATTTGGGATAAATTATTTGGCACTTTTCAAGAAGAGTTACCAACAGAGCCTGTAAAGTATGGTTTAACCAAACCTATAGATAATCATTATCATCCTGTAAAAATTGTATTTCATGAGTGGCAAAGCATTGGTAAAGATTTACAAAAGAAAACATCTTTCTTTACTAAGCTTAAATATCTCTTTATGCCACCTGGCTGGAGTCACGATGGGTCTAGTAAAACAGCTAGTGAAATGCGGAAAGAGTTAAACGGATAAAATAAAACCAATTATTTGCTGTTATCTTTTTACTAAAAAATTTAGAAATAATTTTATTAGTTTACTTGTAAAAAATTAACTTGCTACTTCATGGCAAAAAAGAAAAAAGAAATTCAGTCAGTAAGTACTGTTGAGGATACGATTGAAGTATTTGGTGCAAGAGAACACAATCTTAAAAACATCAACATATCTATACCCAAAAATAAATTGGTGGTGTTTACAGGTGTAAGTGGTAGCGGAAAATCATCCTTAGCTTTTGATACTATTTATAACGAAGGGCAACGCCGCTATATGGAAAGCTTTGGTGCTTATGCAAGGCAATTTGTAGGCGATATGGAACGCCCTGATGTTGATAAAATAACAGGGCTATCTCCAGTAATTTCTATTGAACAAAAAACTACTAATAAAAACCCTCGTAGCACAGTAGGTACTGTTACAGAAGTGTACGATTTTATGCGTTTACTTTTTGCTAGAATAGGGGAGGCTTACAGTTATAATACAGGTAGGCGAATGGTAAAGTTTAGCGAAGAAGAAATTACTCAAAATATTTTCGAAAATTTTGAAGGACAAAAAATAAATATACTTGCTCCATTAGTGAGAGGAAGAAAAGGGCATTACAGAGAATTGTTTGAAGAAGTAAGAAAGAAAGGTTTTTTAAAAGTAAGGGTAGATGGAGAAATAAAAGACCTTGTACCTAAAATGCAATTGGATAGGTACAAGATTCATGATATTGAATTGGTGGTAGATAGATTGCCAGTAACCGATGATATGAAATTACGCCTTAGCCAAAGTGTACAAAAAACTTTGCAGTTGGGTAAAGATTTAATGTTTGTAATTGCAGAAAATAGTAATAAACTTAAGCAGTACAGTAAGCTATTAATGTGTGATGAAACGGGTATAAGTTACGAAGAACCTTCACCCAATGCGTTTTCATTCAATTCTCCGTATGGAGCTTGCCCTACCTGTAAAGGATTGGGAAATGTATATACTATTGATATGGATGAAGTGTTGCCAGATGCATCAAAATCGGTAAAGGAAGGAGGTATAGTGCCTTTGGGTGAAGAAAGAAGTGCAAGTGTATATAATCAAGTAGTAGAATTTGCAAAAAAAAATAAAATAAAATTAGATACGCCAATAAGCAAATTAACTGATGAACAAGTAAACTTATTACTGTATGGCGATAAAGGAATTAACGCCGATTTAGAAATGGATTTGGCAGATGAAACTATTCCGCAAACATACACAGGAAGCTATGAAGGCATTATACCTATGTTGAAGCGTTGGTTTTCATCTACACAAAGTACACAAACGTTAATTGAATGGGTTGAAAAATTTATGACACTAAAAAGTTGTACTAGTTGTAATGGAACAAGATTACGTAAAGAAAGCCTTTGGTTTAAAATAGCAGATAGAAATATTGCTGAGCTATCTAATCTAAATTTAGATAATTTGGCGGCATGGTTTGATGGTATTGAATTGCGGTTAAACAAAAAACAAAATACAATTGCAAAAGATGTTTTAAAAGAAATTAGAGAACGCTTACAATTTTTATTAAACGTAGGGCTAACTTATTTAAGCCTTAACCGACCTACTAAAACCCTTAGTGGTGGCGAAAGCCAGCGGATAAGGCTAGCTACACAAATTGGTAGCCAATTACAAGGGATAACGTACATTTTAGATGAACCCAGTATTGGTTTGCATCAACGAGATAATCAACGCTTAATAGATGCGTTGCAACATTTAAGAGATATTGGCAATAGTATTTTAGTAGTAGAACATGATAAAGATATAATGCTTGCTAGTGATTATATTATTGATATAGGGCCAAAGGCTGGCAAGTATGGTGGCAGCATTGTAACACAAGGCACACCTCAACAAATATTAAAAAGTAAAACAGAAACAGCACAATATCTTAATGGCGAAAAGCAAATTGAAATACCCAAAGCAAGGCGAAAGGGTAATGGTAAAAGCATAGAACTAAAAGGAGTAAGTGGTAATAATTTGCAAAATGTAAATGTGCAATTTCCTTTGGGTAAATTAATTGTAGTAACAGGCGTAAGTGGTAGTGGTAAAAGTACATTGATAAACGAAACGCTTTATCCCTTATTGGCAAAGCATTGTTACAAAAGCAAGGCTACCCCAATGCCACACAAATCAATAAAAGGATTAGAGCATATTGATAAAGTAATAGAAATAGATCAAAGCCCTATTGGCCGTACACCACGAAGTAACCCTGCCACCTACTGTGGTTTTTTTACAGATATACGTACATTATTTGCTAATGTGCCAGAGGCAAAAATTAGAGGTTACAATGCTGGCAGATTTTCATTTAATGTAAAAAGCGGAAGATGTGAAGTGTGTGAGGGCGGTGGAATGAGAGTAATAGAAATGAACTTTTTGCCAGATGTATATGTGCATTGCGAAAAGTGTAATGGTAAACGTTATAATAAAGAAACTTTAGAAATAAGGTACAAAGGAAAAAGTATAAGTGATGTGTTAAATATGAGTGTAGATGAAGCCGTAGAGTTTTTTCAACCAGTACCTTTTATTTACAGAAAAGTAAAAGTATTGCAAGAAGTAGGCTTAGGTTATATTACTTTAGGGCAAAGTGCTGTAACCCTTAGTGGTGGCGAAGCTCAACGAGTAAAACTAAGCACCGAATTAGGTAAAAAAGATACCGGTAAAACATTTTACATTTTAGATGAACCCACAACAGGTCTTCATTTTCAAGATATAAAATTATTGTTAGATGTGGTAAATAAGTTGGTAGATAGAGGAAACAGTGTGTTGGTTATTGAACATAATATGGATGTAATAAAAGTAGCCGATTATATTATTGATATTGGCCCTGAAGGTGGTGATGGCGGAGGGAAAATTTTATTTGAAGGTGTACCCGAAGATTTAATAAAGGTAAAAGAAAGTTTTACGGGTAAATATTTGGCAAAGGAAATGTAGGCTTTAACGGCATAAAAAAAAATCCATGTCTCGTAAACATGGATATTGGTTTAATCGACTCGTAATAAGAAGTAAAGGATAGCAAGGAAATTTAATTTTTGTGGTTTCAGAGGAAAACTGGCAATATTAAAATATAGGCTCAGGCCCTTTGGGAATAAACTTCATTTGTATTTCTTTACATTTCTTATTGACAAGCTTATTATACTCTTACCAGCATAATAATTAGTTTATAATCGTTAATTATTTTTTATTTTACAAAGTGTAAGACTAACATTACCGCAGTTGTAAACAGTGCAAATGTTTTTAGCGAAATTGGGCTCATGTTTAAATTGTTACTCATAATTGATATTAGTTTTTTATAGGTTAATTTTATTGTTTTACCATATTACTGGACACTTAGTTTGTTTCATTACTCTATTTCTTTCGCTATCTATAGGGCCTAATCTAATGCCTACTTTTGCAACTACTGAAAAAAAGGTATCTCCATCTTTTGTATCTCCACGTTGTGTACCTCCTGTAAACCTCGTCATGCCTGGGAAAATGATGGGATTAGTTTTGTCTGAAAGCCTAAATGCTAAATCAGCATCTCCAGCAGGTAAGTTGGCATAAAATGCACTACCATCAATATATTGTTTGCTTACATCATCAATATAATCGGTAAATGTTTTTCTGTATAAAATTTCTGTACCAATATTAATTCTGTCTGATATAAAATATTTAAAGCCAAGAGCTAGAGGCACATGCATTTGAACTAGTTTGTAAGGTTTACTATTTGGGTATTGCGAAAACCCTTGCCCTTCTGTACTTAAGGGCTGCAAATTATGCCATGTTTTATTGCCAGCAGCATCAGTTAATGAACCTTGAGGGTTAAACTTAAAAATACCTACGCCTGCCATTATATATGGTCTAAACTTAGGTTCCACATCATCTTCATACTTTTTTCTAAGGATGGAATGAGGATAAAGCTCTACACCCAAATAACCTTCTAACACATTAGTTCTAAAGTCTAAATTTCGTTGTTTACGCCAAAGTTCATCTATACCAGTAGTGGTAATAATTTCATCGCTTCCTTGTAAAAATGTACGATTAGCAGCAAGGCGTAAACCAATCCATTCTTTTGGATATGCAGTAAAAAACACTCCAATATTAAGTTTGGTGAACTCTAAGTTTACATCTTTAAGTGTATTTTTTCCTTTACCCGAATTTCCTCCTAAATCTCCCAAAAAGAAATTTGGCCCAGCATTTAAGCCCAACTCATATCGCATATTGCTAAAAAGCCCCTGAGCAGTTGTAGAGTATGCTACACAAAAAAAGGCAAATGTGATAAAAAGCCGCTTTACTACAAGTTTTGGTAAACTTTGGTTCATTTGGAAATTGAATTTAGTCTTTCTATGAAAATTGGATATTTGTAACAAAATGTACCTAAATACATTCGTTATCAACTAAAACGAAGGGATATTAATATTATTGTATAGTATTATTTATTTTTTCAAGAGCATAGGTATATGCGGTATATTATCTTCTAAATACTCATCTCCAATTTGCTCAAAACCAAAACTTTCGTAAAATTTTTTGAGGTACAGTTGAGCTCCAATTTTAATATTGCTAGTTAGATACAGTTTTTTTGTATGGGTGATGGAGGTAGAAACCAACTCTTTTCCAATGCCAGTACCTCTATATTTTGGAGAGTTAACTACTCTACCAATGCTGCTGTATTTTTCATAAGCCAAACCAGTAGGTAAAATACGGCTATAGGCAACTAAAGTAGCATTGCTCCATCCGCATAAGTGATGGCTTTGTATATCTTTATTATCTGCATCTTGATACACACAATTTTGCTCCACTACAAAAACCTCATTACGCAACTGCATAATGGCATATAGCTCTAAAGGGAGTAGTTCGTCAAATTTTTTTAATACCCAGTTTATCATTAATGTTCGATATTTTAAATTGCATTACATCGGCAATACCTTTGGCTCTAGTTTTTGCTAATATAGCTTTTGGTCCTATAAATAATTCATCAATAGTATTACTAAATAAAGTTACCCAGCTTGTAAAATGTATAGGTTGCAAAGGAATTTTTTTGTTTAAATCGTAATGTACTTCCATTGCATTTTTTTTGTACACAGGATTATCTAATAAAATAGTTTCCCAAAAATCAACAATAATAGGGATATGATGCTCCCAATTTAGTTTTACAATATCTGTAAAAATGTAGCCAATAGTGTTGTCTTTTTTTACTTGCTCATAAAATTGAGTTATCAACAATTCAATATCTGCTCTACATTCAATATCCTTTAGCATTATTTTATTTGGTTTAAATATGGAAGAATATCGGCGATGGTTACTGGCTTGTTTATATCTTCTAGCTCAATTACAATTAAATACCCTTCTGCACCGCCAGCTTGTTTTACCGCATTAATTAATTTTTGTTGATTGCTTTGTAATCGTTTACCATCAACGGTACTCCAAATTTCTTTGGTGCATAAGCAACCTTCGGTAGGTGTATGTGGGTAGTAAGGTTGATTTTTATAAAACTCTGGGTTTACTGTAGTGCCATGTGCAATAATTTCATTGCGGCCAGCCAACCCTGCAAAATATGCTTCGTATAGTGGTAAGTTTTTTCGCCAATTTTTTGGTAATATTTTTTGATAATCTTCAATTGTCCAATTATTATCAACAATTAATGAATCTTTAAAATAATGTTGCTTGCTGCTTTCTACTGGTAGAGTAAGTTGTAAATTTTCGGTAACACCTATAGCTTCTATCTTGCTAATGCCATAGCCACTCATTCTAAATACACCTTGCGGTGTATTGCCGCTTGTTAAGTAGCTAGGCAAATTATTTACACTACGTGCCAGCTGCTGTACATTAAAATAGCTGCCATCTTCATTTTTTACAAAGCTGCCATCTTGTTTACGAACAATAGCAAGCCCAGGATAGTTTCTATTTTTACGCTGAAAGCTAAAGACTATAGTATTGTTTGGTAAATAATTTGGCACTAAAAAGTCTGGGATAAATTTTAATAAATTTAAGCTTCGCTGTTGAAGAGTTTCTTTAGCAAAGCCAAGTGCATATCTACTATTGGCAGCAAGGCTTATTAAAAATGCATTAGTTTTTAAAGCCGTATCAGATTTTATAAAGCCATCAATTTTTTTAAATAAAATGCCAGCATAGTTTAATTTTTTATTATCAGCTAAAATATATTCACCTGCTAAAGCCATTAATTTAAAATCTTTTGTGGTATCAATAGTGTTTTTTGCTTGTGCAAAAAATCGGATTGGAAATCGTTTGTAGCACAATGTCCAAAAGCTTTTTTGAAAAGAGATACTTTGCTTACTTAGTTGTTTTGCAGCTTTTGAAATTTGAGGTAAAACTAAGCTTGGGTTATAATTTAATAATTGTATGGTATAAAAAGCATCTTCCCAATCTTCCTCACTATCAGTAGTTAACTTAATAGCTAATTTCTTTTGGATAGAATTTTTAATGGCATTGTTGTAAAATTTTTCTCTTGCTGCTGTAGTACCATTTTTGTAATAAACAGCAGAATCAGTTTGTGCAAAAATAGATGCAGAGATAAATAGTAAAAAAAGCGGCAATAGAAATTTCATAACTCAAAGTAAAATAAAAAAGCACCACTAAGGTGCTTTAATTATAAAAATAATTTTTAGTTATCTAACATTGGCTCTTAAAAAAGTTTGTATATTATTAAAAGCATCGCTAAAGGTAGCACTGTTCCAATCGCCATGCCCACCAGTGGGGTAAAATACATATTGATTTGTAACGCCAGCGGTAGTTAATAAATCTCTCACTTTGGTAGATTGAGTTGGAGATACCAGAGGGTCTAAACCACCATGTAATAAAATAGTAGGTGCCGATGAGGGTTTAATAAAATTAACTGGGCTACTATTAATATAGATACCTAAATCTTGAGTAGGGCTTTTGCCAATAGCGGCTGCTAATAATGTTCTTAGCGCTACATTACCGCCAACAGGGTTGTTGTACATATCCAACAAATCGGATGGGCCAAAAAATGAAACAATGGCTTTGGGTCTTATACTCACTGTATCTTTATACCCTTGTAACATGGCCAAATGTGCACCAGCACTTGCCCCTAGTAAAACAATTTTTGTATTGCTTACTTGATAATCTTCAGCCTTACCTAAAATATAATTAACAGCAAAACGTACATCATTTTCCTGTGTAGGAAATTTGTTTATTGTATCGCCGGCAGATAGGCGGTAATTAATATTAAAAAAAGCATAATCAGGCAAACGAACTTTTAAAGAGTCTATATAAGAATCAAAATCAGTTTTATCGCCACCTATCCAAGCTCCACCATGTATTAGTATCATGGTTTTTGTTGAGTCGGCTCTTCTACCAGCTGGTAAATAAATATCCATTTTTTGTTTTGAGTCGTTACCATAGGCTACGTTAAGTACCGTTTTGGCTGTTACAGTGGTAACTCCATCACCATCATTTGTAGCATCAGTTTTTGAGCAAGAAAATAAAAAAACAACTGCACTAAGACTAAATAAAAATTTTAGCAATTTCATTGATTATAATTTAAAGGGAAAAGATACGAAAAATAAGATTGCTATATTACCTTTTAGGCTATTTTTTGAAGTTGGGTTAATTTTTTATAAGTACCTTCTTCAATCTCTACCAATTCATGGTGGTTGCCTCGTTCTATTATTTGCCCTTGCTGCATTACTAAAATTTCATCGGCTTCAATAATGGTGCTAAGCCTATGGGCTATTACAAGGGTGGTTCTTCCTTTCATTAAGTTTTTTAATGCCTCTTGTACAAGCTTTTCGCTTTCTGTATCTAAGGCAGAGGTTGCCTCATCCAATATCAATAAAGAAGGGTTTTTAAATACTGCCCTTGCAATACTTAGGCGTTGACGTTGACCGCCTGATAAACGTAAGCCACGGTCGCCAATATTTGTTTGATAGCCATCTTCAGTTTCAATAATAAATTCATGTGCATTGGCAATTTTTGCCGCAGCCACTACATCTTCTAAAGTAGCATCTGGTTTACCTAAGGCAATGTTATTAAAAATGGTATCGTTAAATAAAATTGTGTCTTGCGTTACAAAGCTCATGTGGCTCCTTAACGATTCCATAGTAAACTCTCTAATATCTATTCCATCAATTAATATAGCCCCTTTAGTAACATCATAAAAACGAGGCACTAAATCGGCAATGGTAGATTTACCTACACCTGATGGACCAACTAAAGCAATTGTTCTGCCCTTGTGTAACGTAAAACTAACATCATCTAAAACTGTACGTTCATCATATTTAAAAAATACATTTTTAAACTCTATTCTACGGGTAAACGATTTTAACTCTATAGCATTTTCTTTATCATCTACAGCAATGGGAGTATCAATTACTTGTAAAATTCTTTCGCCAGAGGCTTGCCCTCTTTGAATATTTGCCAAGGCTACCACCATAGCTTTTGCAGGGCGAATTACTTGTGAAAAAATGGCTATAAAAGCAATAAACTCACTTGCCTTTAAACCATTTACATTATTACTTTGATTGCTTAAAATTAAGCTACCACCATATACTAAAATAGCAGCAACTACTATTACACCAGAAGCTTCTGAAAAAGCAGGGGCTAATTCTCTTTTAGCAAAACCTTGTAAACTTGCCTTTCTGTAAAAATCATTTTCTTTACTAAATCTATTTAAAATAAATTTTGTGGCATTGAAGGATCGTATAATCCTCATGCCCATTAATGTTTCATCAATAATGGTTAATAATCTGCCAATAGAGGCTTGAGCATCTTGAGCTTCTTTCCTTAATTTTTTTGTTACTAAAGCAATACCTACAGCAGAAATGGGTATTATTAATAAAGTAAAAAGTGTAAGTTTTACAGAGATGAAAAATAATGCTATAAAATACCCAATCATTAAATAAGGCTCTTTAAACAATACCTCTAGCGAATTAGCTGCTACAGCTTCTATTTCAAACACATCGGAGTTCATTCTTGATAATAAATCTCCTTTATGCTCTTTTGTAAAATAGCCTAAGTGTAAATAATTTATTTTTTCAAAAATGGCTTCTCGTAATTGTTTTACTAAAAATGTTCTAGCCTTTACTAAAGAACGCTGTGCTAAATAGCGAAATAAATTAGTTAAAATTACAGCCAATACAATTACACCAGCTAGTAAGTATAATGCATAAACAGGATTTATAGTTTTTAAATAATAAACCCAGTGATAAAATACATCTTTAATATAACTAGCCGAAAATGAAAATTGTGGAACTGTTGCAAATTGCTTAGCATTATCTGCTGTAGTAGGGTCAAATAAAAAATTTAATAAAGGAATAAGTAGTGCAAATTGAAACACACTAAAAAATACCGCAATTAACGTAAAAGAAAAAAACGGTATCACAAACCTATGATAAGGTTTGGCGTATGCTAGTAAGCGTTTATATATTTTCATTTATAAAAAATCTCTTTTAGTAAAGAGATCGGTAAACATTCCAATATTCTTTAGCGGCATTATTCCAGCAAAATTGTTTTCCTTTTTCCATAATATCATGCCGCATATTAAATTTATAATATTGTTTCATTCCTTCTTCAAAGGTAGCCGTCATGGCAGCGGCTGCAAAATCTTTAAAATAAAAAGCTACATTACCACCTATTTCGGGTAAGGCTGTTTTATTTGATAAAAATATAGGCTTCCCAAGCGACATAGCTTCTGCTACAGGTAAGCCAAAGCCTTCTGCCATAGAAGGAAATGCAAAAGCACTACAATTATTAAAATACCATGCCTTTTCATGCTCACTTACTTGCCCTATCAAATGTACTTGCTCATTAATATTCATTGCATTTGCAGTATCTTTTATTTGGTGGCAATAGTCAACATCATCTAATCGGCCTGCAATAATTAATTCTAACTCTTTATTTTTTACTAATGGTAGCAAAGAATGAAAGTTCTTTTTTCTTACAATAGTACCAAGGGTAAAAATAAATTTGCGTAATGGCTTGTACGATTTTTTTGTAAGCGATGGAAGTTCTAATCGGTTAGTGCCATTATATATTACATGAATGGGCTTGTTTTTTACATCGCAATAAAATTGCACATCTTTTTTACAATATTCGCTAATGCAAATAATCACATCTGCCCTGTTTATTAATGATTGTAGTCGTCTTAAATTTCTTTGTTTTTTATACTCAGCTTTTGTGCTATCGTAAATAAAATTTAAATCGTGTATTGTAAGTACAACCTTAATATTTTTATTTCTAAAAGGAATGTAATAGCTATCTTGATAAGTAGCATGCCATATATTATAATTCTTTAGGGACGGCATAAAAAATTTGTGTAACTCTATTTGAGGAATGCAATGATGGCTGTGTTCAAAAATTTCATTAATTCCAAAAGGGGTATAGTAGGTGATAGTTTCTTGGAAGGGATTTGCAAATTGCTGTAAATGCAACCCTAGGTTATAGCAGTAATGATAAATGCCTGTATCCTCATATTTCATTCGTTCACAGTCGAAAATAATGTTTTGCATATACCTTGTATATTAGTATTTAGAATAGTCAAATATTGTGCCTGATTTTGCATAATTATGGCTAAACATTGATATTTTGCTTATAAATGGATTAATGGCAATAAAATTTGATTAACAAATTTTTTGCGGCACAGTTTTTGGTCTATTTTTTATTTTCAACGCATTTATGAAAAAAATAATTTTGGATTGCGATTTAATGAAATACCCAAATTCTGGCTTGTATCATTACTGCCTTAATTTAGGTAATTATGTTTCTGATGTTTTACAAAAAGAAGGCAATGAGTCTCTATCTTTTTACATTCCATCAAATGCAAAAAATGTATTTGCAAAAAATGAAATTGTGGAAAAAAAATGGCACCATAAATTTTTTAAACCCTTTTTGTTTGATTGTGATTTATGGCATGCACCATTTCAATCGGGTAGGGTGTTACCCAAGAATAAAAAAACTAAAGTACTACTTACTATACATGATTTAAACTGCCTTCATGAAAATAAAACTGAAAAAGAGAGAAGAGATAGTTTAGCAAAAACTCAAAAGTTAATTGACAACAGTACTGTGTTGGTTTGTATATCTCATCATTGTAAAAAAGATGTGTTAGAAAATTTAGATATAGGAAACAAGCCTATTTATGTTATACACAATGGAACACATCAAGTAGTTGCTGCACCTTTAATGCCTACAACATATAGGCCCAATAAGCCTTTTGTGTTTGCGATGGGCTATGTAAACGAAAAGAAAAATTTTCATACACTGGTGCCCTTGTTGCAAAACGAAAATATTGATTTAGTGATTGCTGGAAAGTTAGATGAACCAGATTATGTTACTAAAATAGAAAGACTTGCTAAAACCTATAATGCTACAGATAGGCTAAAAATTTTAGGTCCAGTAAATGAGCAAGATAAGGCTTGGTATTTAAAAAACTGTATGGCATTTAGTTTGCCCTCACTAGCAGAAGGCTTTGGTGCACCTGTGGTTGAAGCAATGGCATTTGGCAAGCCTTTGTTTCTTTCTAACAAAACATCTTTACCAGAAATTGGTGGAGATGTTGCATTTTATTTTGAAAACTTTAATCCTCATCATGTTAATAATGTTTTTGCTAAAGGAATGGAGGAGTATAACAAAAATGGGTTAGCAAATAAAATTGTGGAAAGAGGAAAACAATTTGAGTGGAAGCAAAAGGCAGAAGAGTATGTTGCCTTATATCGTTCATTACTTTATTAAAATAATATGGAAAATAGCAATAGAAAATGGACAGCGGATTTGATTTATGACGCTGGTAAAAGAAAATCGGAGTTATGTAAAGCTAAAGATTACAAAGCCGATTGGTTTTTACGTTGGTGTAATGAACTTGATGAAACACCTAACTTTCATAGAAAGCAATGGGAGTTTGTATATGTAATGCAAGCTTTATGGGAAAGAGGTTGTATTGCCGATGGAAAACAAGGATTAGTATTTGCAGTAGGTACAGAGCCTTTGCCAGCTATGTTTGCTAAATATGGGTGTAAAATTTTGGCTACGGATATTTTCCCTGAACAGGGGATAGCTAAAGGATGGACAACAGGCAATCAATTATGCTTTGGGATAGAGCAATTAAATACAAGAGGTATTTGCCTCAATGAAAAATTTTTGCAATTAGTAAGTTATAGGCCGGTTGATATGAATGATATTCCAACCGATTTGCAAAATTTTGATTTTAATTGGAGTAGTTGCTCCTTTGAACATTTAGGCTCTTTGGAAAAAGGGTTTGCTTTTTTAAAAAATCAACTTAAAACATTGAAACCAGGAGGTTGGGCAGTACATACTACCGAGTTTAATGTATCCTCTAACACAAAAACAATGGATTGCGGCGATACCGTTATTTACCGCCAAAAAGATATTGAGTACATTGTAAATGAGTTAAGAAAAGATGGACATTTTGTAGAAGAGCTAGACTTTAGCATGGGCGGCTTACAACAAGATTATATGATAGATGTATTACCTCACCAACAAGATATACATTTAAAAATACAAATTGATAATTATGTGGCTACTTCTATTGGGTTGATAATACAGAAGAAAGGTGTATAGTAATGGTGAAGATGTTTAATAAGAAGTTTCATTAATTATTGGGAAAGATAACTGTACCTCTAACTGTTACTTAGGAACAAAATAATAATAACCCAAAAATAGAATAGATTTCATCAATATTTCTAAGGAATAAAATATCGGTAAACTGCAAATAAAAAAAAGTTTATGAATGTTCCGTAGGGACATCATATTAGTAACCTAAAAATAAAATAGAGTTCATAAATATTTCTATGGAATAAAATATTGCAAACTGCAAATAAAAGAAAGTTAATGAATGTTCCGTAGGAACAAAATATTGGTAATCTAAAAATAAAATGAAGTTTGTCCCGTAGGGACTATATATTACTCTAATTCTTTAAAAATGTATTTTTCATCATATTCTACTCCAAACTTTTCAAGAATATCTTTATACTCTTCATTAAAAGATTTTGTTTTATGATGTTCTTCTTGTGTGTTTATATAATTTATAACTTGTGGTAGTTGAGATTTACTATATGAAAATGCTCCATAGCCCTCTTGCCATTCAAATTTTGTAGAAGTTAATTTATTTTGATTTATCCATTTTGATGAACTTTGTTTTACATCTTTCATCAACTCTGCTATTGATTGAGTTGAACGCAAACCTATCAAAAGGTGAATATGATCTGGCATGCCATTTATACACACCATTTTATGGTTATTGTTTTGAACAATGCCAGTAATGTATTTATATAGCTCATCTTTCCAAGCTTTACTTATTAAAGCTTTGCGATACTTTACTACAAATACAAAGTGAATATGAACTTGGGTGTACGTATTTGGCATTATATGAAATTGTTTAGTCCCTACGGGACAGTTTTTATGATTAGTTAGCTTTTACCAATATCTTATCCCTACGGGATGTGGTATGCAATTATTTAGAATGTATAAATATTCAAGTTAATTATTGTTTAATCTTTTCAAATTAGTTAGTAATACAGAAGAAAAATTAGAATTACTCTTCTTCAAAATAATCTGTATCTATTTTTTTTATTTCGTAAGTATTTTGAACGGATACACCTAGGTTAAAATCAATCATATATTGAGCTAATTTTTCACCATCAATTAATACTACTTTTGTATCCATTTGATTTGCATATTCTATTGCTTCTTTGGTAAAATATGAAGTGGTAATAAAAACTCCTTTCTTAGCTCTTTGCCCAGCTAAGGCTCCTACAAATTTTTGCACTTCGGGTCTTCCAACAACACCTTGCCATCTTTTTGCCTGTATATAAATAACATCAAGCCCAAGTTTATCTTCTTTAATAATTCCATCTATTCCTTCATCACCACTTCTGCCAATTGCTTTACCAGCATCGGCAATTGAACCACCATAGCCCATTTTAACTAAAAGCTCTACTACAATTCTTTCAAAAAAATAGGGGTCAACGGTTTTCAACTTTTCTAATACTTCAAACTCCAGTGCCTGTCTTATCTTTGAATATCCCAATTCTATTAATTCTTCTGGGTTTTGAGTGTTATTATCATCAATAATTTCATCTATTTTAATTGAAGAAATTTCTTTTTTTATAGGAGTTTGAAATTTCACAAACTCTGGGAATTGCTTTAAATATTTTACGTTTAGTTTTTCGATACCTGAAAAAATAACATCTTTCCCTCTTTGTGTTAAAATAATATAGCTACGTTTTGGAGAATCTATTAAACCAGCTTTTTTCATATAGGTTCTTGCCCAACCTACTCTATTTTTAAAAATATAGTCTATACCACTTGGCTGTAACTCCATTAGCTCATCTTTTGTTAAGTTAAAATGTAACGCCAATGACTCCTCAACATTACGCATGTAATGTTCCTTACCATCGGTTATAGTTTTTAAAAAAGGCAACATTATTGTTTCAAAATCTGGTATCATAAATATCTTATTAAATCATAAAAATCAGCGTTCCATCACTTCACATCTAATTTTATCCCCAACTCCGCAAACTGCTTTTCATCAATTTCACTTGGTGCATCAATCATTACATCTCTACCGCTATTATTTTTAGGGAAAGCAATAAAGTCACGAATGCTTTCGCTGCCGCCAAGTATGCTACACAATCTATCAAACCCAAAAGCAATACCACCATGCGGTGGAGCACCATATTCAAATGCACCTAATAAAAAACCAAATTTGTGTTGTTGTTCTTCTTCGTTCATACCAAGGGCAGCAAACATTTTTTGTTGTAATTCTTTTTGGTAAATACGTATAGAGCCACCACCAATTTCGTTGCCATTTAATACCATGTCATAAGCATTGGCTTTAATGTTAGCGTATGGATGCTCTAAGTATTTATCTAAGTTTTCTACTTTTGGTGAGTTGTTAATCATCATTTCTACATCGCTAGGCTTAGGGCTTGTAAACGGATGATGCCTTGCTACCCAACGACCAGCACCGCCACCATCTTGGTCTTCTAAGGCAAATTCAAACAACGGAAAATCTAACACCCACAATAATTTAAACTCTTCTTTTTTACGTAAGCCTAATTTATCGGCCATGTACATACGCAAATCGCTAATAGCTTTTCTTGTTCTTTCTTCTGCACCTGCTAATATCAAAATTAAATCACCAGCCTTCGCATTAGCAGCTTCGGCAATAGTTTTAAGTTTTTCTTCGCTATAAAATTTATCTACACTGCTTTTAAAAGTACCATCGGCATTACACTTAATAAATACTAAGCCTTTCATGCCAATTTGTGGTCGTTTAACCCATTCCGTTAGCTCATCGGTTTGTTTACGAGTATATTCGCTACAGCCCTGTATAGCAATAGCTACAACAGTTTCAGCATCGTCAAATACACCAAAGTTTGCTCCATCAATTAATGTGCTTTGGCTTTGCTTTGTAGGAAACGTATGTTGCGGAAATTTTATATTGCAAATTTTTATTTCAAATCTAATGTCGGGTTTATCATTTCCATATTGCCACATAGCTTCTTCCCATGTCATGCGTTGTATAGCTTCGGTATAGTCAATATTTTTTACATCTTTAAAAATTCGTTTCACCAAACCTTCAAACATTTGCAAAATATCTTCTTGCTCTACAAAACACATTTCACAATCTATTTGGGTAAACTCTGGTTGTCTATCTGCTCTTAAATCTTCATCTCTAAAGCATTTTACAATTTGATAGTATCTATCGTAACCACTTACCATAAGCAATTGCTTAAACGTTTGTGGGCTTTGAGGTAAGGCGTAAAACTGCCCAGCATTCATACGGCTTGGTACAACAAAATCTCTAGCACCTTCTGGTGTACTTTTAATTAAAAAAGGGGTTTCAATATCCATAAAATTATTTTCATGCAAATAATTTCTGGTGCTTCTACCCACAGCATAACGCAACTCTAAATTTTTCTTAACAGCATTTCTGCGTAAATCTAAGTAGCGATATTTCATCCGCAAATCATCACCACCATCGGTATCATCTTGTATGGTAAAAGGTGGCGTTACGCTTTTATTTAAAATTTTAAATTCGGTAACAACAATTTCAACCTCGCCAGTAGGTATGTTTGCATTTTTGCTGCTACGTTCATTAACCGTACCTTTTACCTGCAATACAAATTCTCTCCCTAAAGGATTGGCCTCTAAATCGGCATTTAAACTTTCCGAAAAAAGCAATTGTGTAATACCATATCTATCTCTTAAATCTACAAAAGTTATGCTGCCAAACTTACGAACGGTTTGTACCCATCCGGCAAGGGTTACGGTAGTGTTTACATCAGTTAATCTTAATTGCCCACAAGTGTGTGTACGAT
>JAGNRZ010000172.1 GCA_017988335.1 Ferruginibacter sp. | reverse complement strand
TTGGCTCCCAACTGCGGCGACTACTTTGGCTTACTTTAGCAAAACCAAAGCCTGGCAAATCTACCAAATACCAAGTGTCTTGCTTATCTGTTTTTGTAGGGGAGAAGTTGAAAATATTTCAAAATGGTTAATTAGCTGAGTTTTACCTGGCGATGCAGATGTTTTAGCCAGTTTTTCCATACTGCACAGCATATTAATTAGCGACGATTTGCCTACGTTACTTCTTCCAATAAAGGCATACTCCTTTTTATCTGGCGGTGGGCATTTTTCAAACGACGGGCTGCTAATAATATATTTTGCATGTTTTATAACCATGGTGCAAATATACAATATACTCAACTGCTTAAAATAATCATCTCATATCAAATGTAGAGTGTATTAATAAGTTAGCACAAAAAATCTTATTTATTTAACAACCATTTTTTAGCAGCAATTATGCAATTATCTTTTTCAATATCATTTACCACTTCAAAAGGTATTTCAACATCTACAGGAATATTTTTTTCATACACATTACCATTTCTGTCGCAATAAATTCCTGTAGAAATTGCTAAGATAATTTCATTGTTTATAATATCCCATCCATCATTTGTTGTATATCCACCTGTTGTTTCACCAAAAAATTTGGTATTAGGTCTTCCTTTTAAAGCTGTAGCTACTATTTCGCCTGAGCTTATCGTCCACTTGCTAGTAAGCACTGCAATTTTAGGCTCTTTTTTAAACTTAGGATTTGCAGGAAGCGTTACTGCTTGGTAGCCACCATAAATAAAATTTGACTCTTTAATTTCCCAACTAAAAAGTTTTTCTTTTTTTAAATTTACTAAACCACCTACAACTCCATTGCCAACTAATGGTGCAATGCCAGCCATCATAGGGTGCATATTTCCACCTCCATTATACCTTAAATCAATTATCCATTTATCTACTTTTTGCTTAGTAAGCAATATAATCGCTTGCCTAATTTTTATAGATTCTTTTTCAATATCAATATTAGGTCCAATGCCCACAATTTTTAAATACCCAATTTTATTCTTCAAAAATTTATAGCTAAACTTTAATGCTGTATCATTTATTACTTTCCAAATTTTGTTGTCAAAAAATCTATCATCTTTATACCTTTTATTTTTATTGTCGGTAAACCAAGCTATATAGCTGTAGTTTTTTGCGTTAATTATTTTTCCATGATGATCCCTTAATCCATTGAGCAATGTTTCAAATGCAGGCTTTAAATCTTCAATAGTTTTTGCTTGCTGTGCTTTTGCATACACTTGCTGCTGTAAACTATCCCAATTAATTGTAGATACATATAAAGATGTTTCTTTTGCTTTTGCAAGTACCGAGTCTAGTAAAGGTTTTACATTTGTTTGTGCTAAACAAGATAAATGAAAGAGCATACAGAAAAGGGTTGCAATTTTTTTCATATTGTTAAGTTGATGGATAGTTTATAAACATGGTTTTGTATTTGTACAATCAGAATCTGTTGAGCTTCATCATAAATTTAGCTAATTATATACAAATGGAATTATATGCAATGTCTAATGTTTTTTAAACAGAAAAATACCTTTGTTTAGTATGTATTATCTTTGCAAACAATGACGAATTATGCACATGATAGTGTAGTGCCCAATAAAAATGCGGAGGCAGGTAAAAAGCAGCAAGTGGCAGAAATGTTTAATGACATTGCTGACAAGTACGATTTTTTAAACCGATTTTTAAGTGCTGGTATTGATATAGGTTGGCGTAAAAAGGCATTAAGGCAATTAAAACCACTTAATCCTCAGTATATGTTGGATGTGGCTACAGGCACTGCCGATGTAGCCATAATGGCAACTAGCATTTTAGCACCTGCAAAAATTGTTGGTATTGACATTAGCGATGGTATGCTAGATGTGGGCAGAGAAAAGATTAAGAAACTAGAGTTACAAAATACTATTGAATTGTTAAATGGCGACAGTGAAACAATAAACTTTGCCAATGATACGTTCGATGCCGTTACGGTGGCTTTTGGTGTTCGTAACTTTGAAAACCTAGAAAAAGGATTAGGTGAAATATTAAGAGTACTTAAACCTAACGGCAAATTGGTTGTGCTTGAGTTTAGTAAACCATTGTTGCCTGGTGTAAAAACTATGTATAATTTGTATATGCGTTTAGTTACACCTGCTGTAGGCAAACTGGTTAGTAAAAATAAAGTGGCGTATGCTTATTTAGATGAAAGCATACAAAAATTTCCAGAAGGGATAAATTTTACCAATATCTTAAGTAAAATTGGCTATAAAAGTACTTACTTTAAAAAATTAAGTTTAGGCATATGCAGCATTTATTGCGGAACAAAATAATTGTTTTAGTAACAATATCCCTCTTATTTCCCTTTCTTGTAAAGGCTCAAATACGGGATGGGATAAATATGCCCGATTACGATTTAAAACCAATGCGTATTGGTATTAATTTAGGATACAATCAATCACATTTTAATTTTTTACATCACCAACCTACATTTTTAGGTCAGGATAGTGTAATGGTTGTAAATAGTACTAATAACCATGGGCTTAATTTAGGTGTAAATTTTACTTTTAGATTAAATGATCATTTTAGTTTTAGAACTTACCCTATTAATATTGTTTTCACAGAGAAAAATTTTGAATACAATTTAAAATACCCCGATAAGCCAGCAGGCGAAGACTCAATAACGAAAAAGAAAGTTAATTCAATTTCGCTAGTACCTGCTGTGCAATTAAAGTTTGCAAGCGATAGAATAAATAATTTTAAAGTTTTTATGATAGGCGGAGCCAAATTGGAATATGATATGGCTGCTAATGCTGGGGCTAGAAAAGCAGAAAACTTAATAAAGCTCAAAAAGTTTGATCTTGGGCTTGAAGCTGGTATTGGTTTTCATATATATTTTCCAATGTTTGTTTTATCGCCTGAATTAAAAGTTGGATGGGGCTTAGGCAACTTACATGCCAGAGATAAAAGCCTAAAATTTTCAAACGTAATAGATAAAGTAAACTCAAGAAGTATAACTTTTTCGTTAACAGTGGAGTAGATATTTATATGCAGATAGTGCAACCCAATGCACTGCAAAGCTGTCTATTCTATGTATCTTAATACAGATATATATTTAAAACTACTGTTTATATGCTAAAAGACAAAGCCTATTTATTAAAGGCAGCATTAATAGCCGCTATTATTTTTGCATTAGGTGCTACAAGTAAGGCTCAAGTTAGGCAAGCCATTGAGGCTATTAAACCTAAAAAAGAATTTACGGGCACTCCAATTTTGACTAAAAAATCTCAAGTATTACAAGTAGGTGTTGGTGCCCCAAATAATGTAGTATCATTATTAAATCTTGGTGGTTTAGGCAGTTTGCTAAGTTCTAGCAGCGATAAAAAAACAGGTCCTTTCTTTATTGCTTACGAATACTTAATTAAAGAAAACATTGGTATTGGTGCTACACTATTGTATGCTAATGGCGAAAAAACTTACACCAATCCTTTTAGCAGTAATAGTAACGAAAAATATATAGCTAAGTTATCAGGTGTTTCATTATTACTATCAAGTACATATCATTTTTATATAACTGATAAGCTAGACCCTTATGCCAAAGGTTCAATTGGTATAACTCTTTGGAGTGGATCATTTAAAGATCAAAACGGGGCAGAACCTAGTAAACTTGATTTGCCTACGCCTGTTGGTTATAGCGGTTTAATTGGCTTACGCTATTTTGTATCTCCCAATGTGGCACCTTTTGGCGAATTAAGTTATAGTAATCTAAAGTTTGCGGCTAACGTAGGTGTTGCGTTTAAACTTAAGTAACTTATTTAAGCTTGCTATTTAAAAATGCAGTTATTTTATTAAACAAATGTATTCTAGCAATATTAGGTGTGTTATCGTTTATATCATGTAAGTAATCAGGATAAAACTGCTGTTCAAATTGTTTATTATTCTTTATTAAGGCTTTACTAAAAGCCATACTATTTTGAAAATGAACATTATCATCTGCCGTACCATGTACCAATAATAATCCGCTTTGGTAATTATCTGCAAAGTTTATGGGAGATGTATTAAAATAACTTTCTGGGTTTTCGCCAGGGGCTTGCAAGTATCTTTCTGCAAAAACATTTTCGTACAATCGCCAATCTGTAACAGGGGCAATAGCTACTGCGGCTTTAAACTTATTAGCATATTTTGTGCTTGCTAATGCTGCTATATAACCACCATAACTCCAGCCCATAATGGCAGTTTTAGAAGTATCTATATTACGAGATCGCAGTAAACTATTTCTAACACTTAAAATATCTTCTATAGCAATATCGCCTAATTTATTATAGCTTAATTTTCTAAATTGCTCCCCTCTGCCCGGTGTACCTCTTGGGTCAATACCTACTACTAAATAACCTTGAGAAGCTAAGTATTTTAACGTAAGCATTATTCTATCATCCCACTTATTTATTACAGTTTGTTTTTCTGGTGAGCCATAAATGTAAAAAAGTACAGGATACTTTCCTGATTTACTAGTAGGCTCTATAATAAATGTACTTATCTCTGTATTATTTGCTGTAGTGTACATTCTAAAATTTACCTCTGGTATTTTGTATTTGTCAAGCGTTGCTTTTAATACTTTATTTTCTACTAGTTTACTGTGTAACTCTTTACCGGTAGATGAATACATTTGATAAGATGAGGGTTTGTTACTAGTACTTAACTCATCTAAAAAATATCTTTTATTACCAGTGAAATAACCTTTGTGATTTCCGCTACCAGTGGTTAGCTTAACTTTGTTAGAGCCATCTAAATTTATTTTATAAATATTTTTATCTTCAACAAGTACTTCGTTACTAGTATAAAACAATTGCTTTCTTTCTTCATCAATCCCATTTATTTCCAATACTTCCCAATTACCTTTAGTAATTTGTGCCATACTATCTTTCTTAACTATTTCGTAAATATGGGTATATCCATTACGTTCACTTAACCACAATAACGAGTTTTTGTTAATTAAACACTCTCCATTATTTGGATAAATTTTCAAATAATCTGGCTTAGTTTCATTAAAGAAAAGCGATGTAGTACCAGTTTTAGCACTAGCCAATAATATGTCTAATGAGTTTTGTTTTCTATTTAAACGCTGTACATACAATGATGATCCATCTTTGTTCCAAGTAAAACCAGTAATATATTGATTAGGATTAATGCCTAAATCAACTTTAGTTAATACCTCATATTTTACGTTATAAATATACACTTCGGCAGTAGGCACCATTTCGCCAGCTTTAGGGTATGGATTTTTTGAAACGTCTGAATAGGTATTGCTATAAGTAGTTATCGGAAATTTTTTAACTGGGCTTTCATCTATTCGCAAAAAAGCAATTTTTTCACCATCATTACTCCACTTATACATTTGCCCTAAGCCAAAGCCATTTTCATATAACGCATCTGCTGCACCGTAAAGCACTTCACCATCTTTACCATCTATTGTAACTTGCTTAACATTATCTGTAGCTAAATCTTTTATATAAATATTATTTTGATAAATAAAAGCTAACTTCTTTGCATCGGGAGAAAAGGTAGGATAGCTTTGTTTACCTGTGGTTAACAC
>JAGNRZ010000171.1 GCA_017988335.1 Ferruginibacter sp. | reverse complement strand
CTAAATTATTGGTAATCGTTTCATTGTTTACATTACTGGTAATACTAAAATATCCATCCAAGGGCAACACATTTTCCCAAGCATAATCTACTAATACTTTGTATAACTCATCTGCATTAAAAGCCCTACACTCATTAATTGAAAATAGCACCTGACTAGCACATCGCAAATTCAAATTAAGCCTAATACAGTCTTGCATAGTACCCATCAACTCTACTCCTGTTTTAAATATTCTTACAGGCGTATAACCCAAAGCCTTTACTTCCATCTCTAAATAAGGCGAAAGCCTATTGCTGCAGGTTACTATTATTCGGTTGGAGTTATTAAATATTGTCATTATTAAAAATTTCGGCAGGATTTAGTTTAAATTGAAGCATGTTAGCAGTATCTCTACCTTTATCACCTCCTTTTCTTTGTATTCCAATATTAGCTATCTTAATGTTTCCTCTGGGTGTAAAAGTAACGTCACCATTCCCATAATGATTTAAGCAGTAATTCATAGGTCTTAAAATCCATCTAGAATTTTTATTTACTTTTTGAGCCACTAACATCCACTCTGCAGCAAATTGTCCTCTCCCTTTAAGAATGTCAGATACAATTAAAGATTTATTTTTTTTTAACCACAACAGAAGTACTTCTTGTTCCTTTTGGGAAAATTCATTTACAAACATTCTACGTTTATCCTTTACTTTTTTTACAAATGGTTTTAACTCACCTGTATAATGTTTTAGTAATTTAATAATACTTTTTGGCATATCCCATAAATCAGCATAAGTATCAACCCATCTTTTATCAATTTGATTAAACCCTTTTAAGCTACTTACCAATTTTACTTGTATATTTTGAACATCAATTGCAGTTTTTAATACAATAGTAACTTGTGCTTGAACATCTGTTTTATATCCACTTAAACGAAGAGCCAATACATTCTCAATTTCATTAATGTTGTAATTCATTGTTTGTAGCCATTGTTGTGCATCAATATCTTTTTGCCAATTATTAAACTTAGCAACAACATCGTCTTCATTTTTAAAGCCATTTTTAGCTGTAGCAGAACCAAGCTTTTGTTTCTTATTCATTATTATTTAAAACCTTTTGTATTTGACAAAGTATAGATTGTAGTACATTAATAGAAACACTATTACCAAACTGCTTATATGCCTGAGATTCATTTTCATTTATTATAAAATCATCTGGAAAGCCTTGAACCCTAGCACATTCTCTTGGAGAAAGCTTTCGTATTTTACCGTTAATTAAATACAACCCAGTTTTTGAACCCACTCCACCTCCATGTGCCGAAAGTGTAATAGCATGACCAGAGGGATGATAAATTCTTTCTCCCTGCCCACCTTTATTTACTTTACCTATTTGAATTGGCTTATTCAATAAATTAACGGTATTAAATAAAGTATTTTGAGGTACATATTCTTTGTAAATTTCTATATCATCTCTTTCAATTACTTTAGCACTATTAGGTTCATCTTCAAGTATATCATCCAAACTAGTTGCAGAGGCTATAGGTTTAGGGAATACAAAATTTTTACAGTTAATATTATTTAAAAAAGCTACAATATAAACTCTCTCTCTATTTTGAGGAAGATTATAATTACTTGCATTGAGTAGTTGTATAAAAACAGTATACCCTAAATCTTCTATCGTTTTTTTTATTACACTAATGGTTTTTCCTTCATCATGCGATAAAAGATTTTTAACATTTTCTAAAAATAATACTTTGGGTTTATGATGCCTAGCTATTCTTGCAATATCAAAAAAAAGAGTTCCTCTTGTATCTTCAAATCCTTTTTGATTACCTGCTATTGAAAAAGCCTGACAAGGAAAACCTCCACATAAAATATCATGCCTTGGAATATCTTTTTCATTTATTAAAGTGATGTCTCCATGAGGTTTAATTCCAAAGTTTTTGTAGTAGGTGTCAGCAGAATGTTTATCCCATTCGGAAGCAAAAATACACTTAGCCCCAAAAGAACTTAAGGCTAAATGAAAACCTCCAATGCCTGCAAATAAATCAATGAAATTATAATTAGACAATAACTTTTTATCTACTGCTATCATTTTTCAAATTTACGCTATTAAACCAAAGTGTAGCTTTCAATTTTCAACTTATATTTGTATTATGTTAACCATTAGCAACCGTGGCCAATTAATGCCACCCTCTCCTATTCGTAAATTAGTTCCTTATGCAGAAGCTGCAAAAAAGAAAGGAATAAAAGTATATCACTTAAATATTGGCCAGCCCGATATTGAAACGCCTAAACAATGTTTAGATGCTGTACGCCATAGCGATTTTAAAGTGCTAGAATATAGCCACAGTGCTGGTAACGAAAGTTACCGCAAAAAATTAGTGGAGTATTACAAACGAGTAGGTATAAATGTAACGCCTAATCAAATTATTATAACCACAGGCGGTAGCGAAGCTATTTTATTTGGCTTTATGGCTTGTATGGATGCTGGAGATGAAGTAATTATTCCTGAACCTTTTTATGCCAACTATAATGGCTTTGCTGTGCAAGCTGGTGTAAAAGTTGTGCCTATTACTTCTAATATAGAAACTGGTTTTGCTTTACCACCAATAGAAGATTTTGAAAAATCTATTACACCAAAAACCAAAGCCATTGTTATTTGCAACCCTAATAACCCTACTGGTTATTTATACAGCAAAGATGAAATGGAAACGCTAAAGCAAATTATAAAAAAACACAACCTTTATTTATTTGCCGATGAAGCTTACCGAGAATTTTGCTATCCGCCTGAAAACGGCGGACAAGTTGCCGATGAACATACCAGTGCCATGCACTTAACGGATGTAGATGATAATATTGTGTTGATGGATACCATTAGCAAACGCTACAGTGCTTGTGGCGGCCGCATTGGAGCCTTTGTTACCAAAAATCAAGGCTTACTAAATGCTGCTATGAAGTTTGCACAAGCCCGACTAAGCCCACCAAGCTTTGCACAAATTTTAGGCGAAGCTGCTGTTGATTTACCTGATAATTATTTTGATACCACAAAAGCAGAATACAAACTACGCAGAGATACCATTGTTGGCAGACTAAATAAAATGAACGGTGTATTTTGCCCCAACCCCGGCGGTGCATTTTATGCTATGGCAAAATTACCTATTGATGATAGCGATAAATTTTGCCAGTGGTTGTTAGAAAGTTTTAGTCACAATAACCAAACTGTAATGCTGGCACCTGCTACAGGTTTTTATGGTACAGTAGGCTTAGGCAAACAAGAAGTTCGTTTAGCGTATGTACTAAATGTTGATGCTATTAATGCGGCTATGGATTGTTTGGAAAAGGCGTTGGAGGTTTATCCGGGGAGGGTGTAGTTAGAGACACGGATAAAACAGATGAATGCTGATATAAACTGATTTTTTTATTTTGG
Source organism: Ferruginibacter sp. (assembly GCA_017988335.1). GTDB lineage: Bacteria > Bacteroidota > Bacteroidia > Chitinophagales > Chitinophagaceae > Ferruginibacter. The sequence goes on along the minus strand of JAGNRZ010000171.1, from coordinate 2,234 downwards.
TTATCAGCTTTAGTAAATCTATTTAGCTTCAATGGCGTCGCACTCTTGTGCAGTAAATCTTTATTGGGCTTTTATCGTAGCGTATAAAAAAGTTTATAAAATTTTTAGTTATGATTAAACAAACTCTAACCTCCCTCTACAAAAAAGATTTGCAAAATCTTAAAAAAGAAATCGAATCATATTCTACCGAAAGTAATCTTTGGTGTATTGATAAAAATATAGCCAATAGTGCTGGTAACTTATGTCTACATTTAATAGGCAACTTAAATACATACATTGGTAGCCAGTTAGGCAATACAGGCTACATTCGTCAACGAGAGTTGGAGTTTTCTTTAAAAGATATACCAAAAGCCGAGTTATTAAAAAAGATAGATGAAACAGAGCAAATGGTAATTACTACAATCAACAATCTTACCGATGAGCAACTTCATCAAAACCATCCTGTAAAAGTGTATGATTTTGAACTAACCTCTGCGGCATTGTTGTTTTACTTAACCACACATTTAAGTTATCACTTAGGGCAAATAAATTATCATAGAAGATTGTTGGATAATTAAATTTAAGGCTACTTAATTTTCTTCACTTCTACCCTCCACTCACTTCCATTACCAATTTTATGTACCGCAGCAAAGCTTGCCATATTTAATGCAAACGAAACTTGCATAAGGCTATTTAAATATAATAGAGGCTTACCATTTGGCACTGCACCAAATGTAGCTGCATAAGGCATTGTGCCTGTATATTTTTTTATACTGTTGTAATAGATTGTAACCTGCAACTTATCTCCCACTTTTACATTTAGTTGTTTAAATAAATCAGTGGAAATGTTTGTCCAAATATTTCCATACTGCACATCTAAAATATCTATTGTGCCTTTTAAAATATTATTTTCTATTGTTGCTTTTTGGTAAGGAATACTTATCACTTCATTAGGCAGTTGCTGACCTACCTCCTCAAATTTTATTTTACCAGCTGCCAATTTTGCGGCCGTAAACGCATATACATCTCTACCATGAAAAGTGTAGGATTTTTCTGAACCTGATCTTCTATTTACCACTTCATCAATTTCTCTTATTTCTTCAATGCCTTGTGAATTGGCTAACAATGTTAATGTACCATTATCTGGCGTTACAATAAAATGCCCTGCTTTTGTTTTTAGTACAACCGATTTTCTGTTGGTGCCTACGCCTGGGTCAACTACAGAAACAAATACAGTACCTGCTGGCCAGTAAGCAATAGTTTGTTCAAGACGATAAGCCGCTTCCCAAATATTGTAGGCTGGTATTTCATGTGTAAGGTCAAATAATTTAAGGCTACTATCTACACCCATAGCCACACCTTTCATAGCACTTACTGCACCATCTTTTAATCCAAAGTCGGTTTGAAAAACAATGGTTTTGTTTTGTGCAACAACTAATGTTGTTATAATACACGAAACTATTAATAAAAAATATTTTCTCATTTTATGCAATTTAAAAAGGGTTGACAACCTTAATCCTTCGATATGCTCAGGAGGTTGTCAACCCTAATCTAATAAAATTATCTATTAAATTTATTAAAAGTTAATAGCTAGTTTAGTAAATAATCTTCTGCCATTAAAGCCCATTTGTACACTATCCCATGGACCACCACTTTCATTATCACCTGCCCAGCCTTTTGCTAATTGATTAACGCCAAGGTTTGGATGAGTGTTCATAATATTATCTGCCCCAACAAATAAAGTAACATTTTTACTAAACTTGTAAGATGCTGCTACATCAACAACAATCTTTGCTTTGTAATCAAATACTTCTGGTACTAAAGCGCCTGTAGCATCTGAAGGTACTTGTAGGTTAATACCTGTTTGATTTGGATTATCAGCAGTAGCATCTCCAAAGCCTAGCAATTTAATACCACCAAAGTAAGTAGCATTTCCTGTAACGCCCCACTTACCGCAAGTATAATTAAGATTTAAATTAAACTTTGCATTAGGAGCAGATGCTTTTAAGAAAGCAATTTCTCTATCGTTATAAAAAGTATTGCGATTTAATGTAGTACCACTTAAAGCAGCAGGCACATTTATTTTATCTAATTTAATAGTTTGGAAATTTCCTGCTAACAAACCTCTAAAGCTTTTGTTATTCCATTTTTTTGAGTAATCTAAAATTACATCTACACCATAGTTTGTGGTGTTTACTGCATTAGCAAAAAACTGAGCTGTTGATACACCTAACGCTTGTAATTTACTTGTAAAT
>JAGNRZ010000170.1 GCA_017988335.1 Ferruginibacter sp. | reverse complement strand
GAATGGGATTATCCATACACTTAAGAAACAACAAAATGCAAGCAAAATTGCAAAAAAGTTTTTTGAAGAAAAAGGCTGTAGCTTAAATAAATATTTTAAGTAAAAAAATCGTATCAAATTATATACAAAAAAAGAAATCAAGCTTGCAAATGCCGAACCCATAATTCCATACTTGACTACTAACCAATAATTTAATCCAAAAATACAAACTACCAATACTAGTTGAGTATAAAAATCAATCTTCCAATATTTAGAACTTAATAAGATTTGAGCATTTAAACCAGCTCCTAAGTCAATTAATTTTGAAATGCCTAAAACTAATATGATATAATTAATACCATCATAACTTTTGCCCAAATATGTAGCAATATTAGAGGCATTTAATAAAACAAGCCCAAAAATAAATAGTCCTGCTATTAACAACGTAAGTGCTGTTTTTCTATACATTTCATCTATTTTCTTTACATCTTTATCTTTCCATGCTTGCGATATTTCGGCAGTTGCTATACCAGTCATACTCCTTAATGGGATATCCATTAAGGCAACTAAATAGGTAGCAATGGTAAACACAGCCACATCCTTCAACCCATTATCCGATTGACTGGCTATCACTATAAATCCTATAACAGTGGAGGCAATATGAAGTAAACTTCCTAAAAAAATAAACGAAGTAAACTGAAGTATTTTTTTCCCAAGTCTTTTAGTAACTACACTTATAGAAAAAGTAAAAGTAAAAAAATTATTTCTTAGCAGGTTAACAAATAATATGAAAGACATTAAAGGGTACAAAAGTGCAAAGCAAAAAATAAAGTTATCAAAATTTATTATCTTAAATACCATTAACAGAATTAGCACCAAACTCAGCAATCTAAAAACTAGCTCTTTCAATATATTAGTTACCACTGATTGCTTAATGCACCAATGACAATATTCAAAAAAACTAAAAAAAGCCATGCCAGTTACAAATGGGTATAGCAAATTAAAATATTCGGTGAATAGGGCTGATTTTGCTGAAAATTTTCGAATAAAAAAACTCTTGGTGTAGGGTAAAACAAACATAAACATTATACAGCCTATAACACATGCAATTAGCCCTATTAATGGCAACTCATTTTTTGACTTACCCAAATAAGATTGATAAAATGGATTAAACTTAATTAATGCAATACCTCCTCCTAAAGTACAACTGGTTGAAAAAATTAAAGCAATGTCTGGCAACAATCTGGTAAGTCCAAACTGATCATGTGAGAAGTATTTTTCATTGCCGTAAAAAAAGAAAATATTGATGGCCCCTATTAAAAACCCTGCAAAAATAAATATAGTAGAATATACTGACTGCCGCCTTACAATGCCCATAACCAAAAGTGTAGTTAATTATGTGCAATTTAGCAATTACTGGGCATAATGTTGCATATTACTATTGCTTAGTGTTGTTTTATATCAACATCATTTCCTAATAAGGATTTCTTAGTTTACTGATTGGTAAACATAAATGTGGGTTATTGCACACAAGTGCAGTATAAATAAACATACATTATTTCTGATTTTTTAAAGCTTATTAAATATTATTTTTACACATACTAATGCTATAGTTTATAGCAAACTGAATGAAATATTTGCTTATTACCATACAATTATTATTAAGCCATATTGCTTTTTGCCAAAATGTAGAAAGCAATATTATAAACTATACCAAAGAAAATGGCTTGCCAAGCAATGAAACCTATTGTGTATTTAAAGATAGCAAGGGCTATATATGGGTAGGTACAGATAGAGGCGTTGTTAGGTACAATGGCTTAAAGTTTCAAAAATTTGAATTACCTGACAATGTGGTATTTAAAATTAAAGAAGACGACGATGGAAAGATTTGGTTTTTTACTTATAGCAATAAAATATCCTATTATTATAAAGGCCAAATAAGTGCCTATCCATATAATAATATTCTAGAATCTCATTTAAATAATTTTTTGTTATCTAATGCATACATCTATGACAATAAGGATATTTATTTAAAATCCATTAGTGAAAACGACTATTTAATAAACTCTTTGGGGCATATCGAAAAAATTGATAATGGCTTAATAAGCACCAAACATTCAGATACAATAATATTATCAAAACATAATCAAAAAGAAATTGCAACAATATTAAAATCCTATAGAAGGGGAAGCTACAATAATTTAACTTTTATTGTTGATAAACTTAATAATAAAAAATTTTCTTTTAAACATGATAGTTTATTTTCTGAAAGATATACAGAGTCTTATATAGCAAATAATGGAAATGTATACTTATTTCAAAATAATGTTTTGTGTAAAATATTTAAGAATGGCAAATCTTTTCTTACTAAAAATTTAAGATGTAAAATACGTTCCATTTTATATGATGAGGAATACAAATTGCTTTTGGCTGGAACTCTTAATAATGGTGTATATGTACTTGATGAAAATTTAGAAATTATTTCACAAAATCTGTTAGAAAAAAAAACAATTACTAGCTTTTGCCTAGGTGATAACAATAGTTATTGGGTTTCCACATTAAATGATGGGGTTTTTCGTTTGAAAAGTATTATATCTGATTTGCCTACATCACACTTTAGTACGAATACTTCACTAAACAGCCTATTAGTTTACAAAGATTCAATTTTGCTATTCGGCGATAATAAAGGTATCAATATTTCTAACAAAAAAGGCAGTTCTTTAGTTTATAGAGATAATAACACTAAGGAAACATTTCTTAAATCTTTAAACAATACATTACTTTGGGCTGCAACTAGAGAAAATAATCAAGGCTTTATAGGCTCCAAAATAAAGCTAAAAAAAATAGAGGACTTAATTATTTTAAATATCCAGCATAATAAGGATGTATCTATTCTTTGCGATAGTTCATTAGTAACACATGTATACTCTAGTATCAATATAATAAGTAGACAAAAAAATACTACCCCTATAGAAAATTTTAATGCTTCAATGCAATTTCAGTATAACAACTTTTATGTAACTACTATTTTTGCAGACTCTTTAAAAATAAGATGTATTAATCCAATTAGTTGTACAGAAATATTATTAGGCACTTTAAATAATCTATACACATTAGACTTAAAGAATTATAAAATACGAAGATATAATGATAACGAACAAATATTAAAAAGTGGCGTCAATTACATTTCAAAAGACGAAAATGAAAATATTTTTATAGCGCTAAGATTTGGAGGTTTAGCTATTTTAAAAGGTAGAAAGCTTATTGCTCATGTATCTGAGAAACAAGGATTATTAAACAACTCAATTAGATACATTCATGTTGATAGCAACAAACTTTGGTTAGCCACAGACAACGGCATTTCCGCCATTACATTTCACTCCTTTTCTCCTGTAAAATACACCATTAAAAACTTTGGTAAAGAAGTAGGCTTAGGCAACGAAATTATTTACCAAATTATTCGCTTTAAAAAAGATATTTTAGCGGCTACTAGCAAAGGTATTTTTAAACTTGCCAATGCCGATAGTTTATTAGCAATACCGCCAAAACCAATTCCGTTTTACTTAACAACTATTTCTACCCATTTAGGCGATACCAGCAATATTACTAGTATTAGTTTGCCCCATAATAAAAACAGAATAAGCATAAACTTTGATGCCATTGAATTTACAACACCTAACGATATTGAATATTATTATCGTATTGTTAATACAGATAGTACTTGGTTTAATGTAAGTAACCCTCAACTTATTTTGCAAGATTTGTCGCCAGGTAAGTACAACATAGAAATAAAAGCAATGTTGCCAAAACAAAGCAGAGCTTCAGAAATAAAAACAATCACACTAATAATTGAGAAGCCTTGGTGGCAAAAAACAACTTCGTTAATTGTCTTTGCATTATTATTAGGGAGTATGTTTTATGCTTACACCAATTGGCGAATAAAAAAAGCAAAAAAAGTTGTTGCCGAAAAAAATGAAATAGCTAATAAAATGCTTAAGCTTGAGCAAAATGCTTTGCAAGCACAAATGAACCCACATTTTATTTTTAATTGCCTTACAGGCATACAGCAATTAATGAATACAAATAATATTGATGAAGCCAATGAATACTTGGTTACTTTTCAAGACTAATTAGAAGCACTTTAGAAAACTCAACACAAGAGTTTATTGTATTGCAAGATGAAATTAACTATTTAACCCAATATATAAGTTTAGAAGAAAAAAGGCTTACTAATATACTACACACTAAATTTAACATAGCGGATAATATTAATCCGCATTCCATTGAAATACCCAATATGATGCTACAACCTATTATTGAAAATGCAATTAGGCATGGTATAAAACCTTTAGAAAATAAAACAGGTGAAATTGTAATTAATTTTACACTTAGTAACCGTATTATTGAATGCACTATTACAGATAATGGCATTGGCAGAAGTGCTTCTCTACAAAATAAAATAGCAGGAGTAAGTACACATAAAAGTTTTGGTTTGGCTATTATAAAACAACGTTTACAAGGTTACTCAACATCTAATAATCAACAATATAATATTAACGTAATTGATTTAAAAGATGAAAACAATAGCCCTTTGGGTACAAAAGTAATAGTTCATTTACCCTCAAAAAAAATTAAGCTATGATAACAGCAGTACATATTGAAGATGAATTAAACAATCAAATTTTATTAGAAAGTTTACTAAAAAAGCATTTTTCTAATGCCATAATTCTTACTGGTAATGCTACTACTGTAGAAGATGCTATAAGTTTAATCCATCTAAAAAAACCGCAATTGGTTTTTTTAGATATTGAATTAAAAAAAGGTGATAGTTTTCAACTACTTGATAAACTAAACAGCACCACAGGCATAAATTTTGAAATAATTTTTTTAACCGCTTTTAATGAATATGCTATTAAAGCATTTAGGCTTAATGCTATTGACTACTTATTAAAACCCATAAGCATTAGCGAATTAAAAGCAGCAGTTGAAAAAGCCATATTTAAAATAGAGAACAATACACCATCAACTAATATTCAACTATTACTTAAGCAGCTAACAGAAAATGTTACTTTAAAAAAAATTGGCATCCCAATTTTAGAAGGCACTCAATTTGTAAAGCAAGAAGAAATAATTAAAATAGAAGCCAGCGGCAATGGCTGTATTTTTTATACCGTTAATAACAAAAAAATATATTGCACAAAAGGATTAAAAGATATAGAAGGAATACTGCCAAACTCTAGCTTTGTAAGAGTACACCATACTTGGATAATTAATACTAGTTTCCTAAAAAAATATTACAAAGGCAAAAATGGATATATTGAAATGGACGATAACTCTACAGTGCCAGTTTCTGTGCGTAAAAAAGGAGATTTATTAGATTTTTAGTTTACTAACAAACAATTCCACCGCCTTTATTTTATCGCCATCAATTTTATAGTCAACATTCTTTTTATAATACCTAGCTAAGTCATATTCCGTAATGCTGTTTGCTTTTGCAATTTCATCAATATAATTTAAGCCTATTGCATTAGCTGCATTAAACTGTTTAATAAAATCATCACTCATTTTTTTTGTACTTAGCCATGCGGCAAATACAAAAGGCAATCCCGTCATATCTTTCCAAGCTTGTCCTAAATCGTAACTATATTTTGATAGTAAGTGCTGCTTAAAT
>JAGNRZ010000037.1 GCA_017988335.1 Ferruginibacter sp. | reverse complement strand
AACCAAATGAAAGAATAATATTTACTGCAAGCTTTGTTGTTTTTTTCCAAAATACACTTAATAAAAAAGTAACTGCTAATGGCGGTGCTAAATAGCCGAGTATTGATTGAAAAACATCGAATAATGTTTTTCCCTGAATATTATCAAAGGCAATTGCCATGAGTACTGCCATTATGCAACCTACAATAACCGAATAACGACCAACATTAATTTGTTGCTTTACACTTGCTGTTGGGTTAATATTATTTACATAAATATCTTTTGTAAATACAGTACTTAGGGCATTTAATGATGATGCAATAGTTGCAACCAACACTGCAATAAGTACACAAATTACCAAGCCATTTAAACCAGTTGGAAATAAGTTTGTAACCATGGTCATGTAGGCTAATTTATCATCTGTTAAAGTAGGGAATAAAACATAACACAAAATGCCGGGCAAAATAAACATAGGTAATGCCAGTACTTTTAACCATCCAATAAAGTTTACACCTAGCTGCCCTTGTTTTAAATTTTTTGCGCCTAGTACACTTTGCACCATGCTTTGATCGGTACAGAAAAAAGCAACTGCCGAAACCGGATAGCCTAATAAAATGGCATGCCAAGGATAACCTTTATCCGAAGCAGGTAAAGTAAGATTCCAAAAATGCGATGGAGTTTTTGCAATTAATGCACTAATGCCACCAATTTTTTGTAAGCCTAAAAATGTAAGTGTAAGTGATACGATTATTAAAAGTATCATTTGAAAAACATTTACTTTGGCAATGGCCTTTAAGCCACCCATGTAAGCAAATAATCCTGAAAATGCTACTAATACAATAGTGGATTGCCACATGGGAATATCTAAAATTTGGCGTACCAAAATGCCGCCGCTAAACAAACCTAATGAAAGCCAGCTTATTAAAATTTTGATTAAAGCATAACCTGCTAAAATATCCTGAGTGCTTTTTCCATAACGCTTTCCCATATACTCCGGCATGGTAGAAACCTTACTGGCTATGTATTTTGGGGCAAACACCATTGCTAATAACAACAAAAAAACAAATGCATACCACTCAAAATTGCCACCAACAATACCTGCTGTAAAACCTATACTTGCAAAAGCTAACAAAGATGATGGACCTACATTGGTACCCCACATATTAAAACCAATATTGTACCAGTTAAGGGAATTGCCTGCCATAAAAAGAGTTTCATCTTTTTTGTTTTTTCTGCTTGCTATAAATCCTATAACCAATAACAATACTAAATATACTGCTACTATAATAAAGTCTAAAGCTGTTAGTTTATCGTAAATTTTATTCATGTTTTTTTGAACCACAAAGACACTTAGTACACAGAGGTGCACAAAGGCGTTTAGGTATTTTATAATTCATAATTTACTTTTACTGGCAATCCTGTTTGCAAACTTTTATCCATAGCTTGTAACAATGCCACAGTTCCTATTCCTTCTTCCATATTTGGATAAGCTGTAAAATCATTTTCAATACTATCTACAAAATATTCTAAATAATTTTGGTACTCCCCTGCATGATGGCTTTGCCCTTCAAAACGGAAATAATGTTTTAATGTAGCATCGCCCCAGGTAATAATTTTTTCTTCGCCATCTTTTGTAGTTACTGCATATCTCAGCTCATGATAATCTGCCTGGCTTGCACCCAATGTTCCCCGTAAAATGCAACTCATACCGCTTTCCCTTTGTACTGGTTGTGTAGGTGAAGTGTAAACTCCGCTTACTCTTGCAATTCGTCCGTCGGTAGCTTTAAAAATAAAGTGCATGGTGTCTTCATTCTTAAGTCCGGCATTTTTACCATTGCCACTAATCATACCATAGCCCATTACTTCTTCAATATTGGGCAAATACCATCGTATAAAATCTACAGGATGACTTAAGCCGCCATACACCCATTTAAAACTTTTTTCTAAAGCCCAAGGTTTACTTAAAAACCAACGATGATCGGCATTGTAATGGCTTTCAATAGTAATTAAATCGCCAATTACACCTTCCTCAAAATCTTTACGTTGCCTTTTATAAGGCTCAAAAAAACGAGAGCTTTGCCCTACAAAAACTTTTTTTCCTGTTTGCTTTTGAAGTGATAATAATTCTTTTGCCTTGCTTAAATCATCAATAAAAGGTTTGGTACAAACTACATGTTTGTTGTGCAGCAAAGCTTGCTTTACATGTTCGGCATGTAAATGGTCGGGTGTGTAAATAGCAATTATATCAATACTTTCATCGTTCAATAAATCGTTGTAGTTAGTTGTGTAAGAATTAAAATCAAATTCTTTGCAACGTTGTTTGCATAATTCTTCATTAGCATCACAAATATTTTTGAGATGCATTTTTTTTGATGCTAAAGCAGCACTCATAGTGCTACGTCCTTCGCCAAGCCCTAAAATTCCTAAAGATAAACCCCCAACCCCTAAAGGGGAGTTATCCAAAATTCTCTCTGTTACATTTTCCATACTTAAAATAATTAAGCAAAATATTTTTTACGTTTGTTTATTCCCCTTTAGGGGTTAGGGGTTTCAAAAACACCCAAGTCTCTCCTTTTTTTGTTCCTTCAACTCCTTCCTGATACTTACTCATTCTTTTATTCCATTCCACCATTTGTGGATTGTTTTCTGCTGTTTTAGGATTTAATTCGTCCAATGTTTTTCCTTTAGGAATACTAATAACCAACATTAATTGTCTGCCACTTTTAAACACCTGCAACTGTTGAAAATCAGCATTACAAAAGCCTACTGCTATTTGTGGGATTTTTTCAAACTGTGTAGTATGTGCATCAATATATTCTTGTTGCAGTTTTTTATTGTCAACTAAATTTGCGGTTAACAAAATGTGTTGCCAATCTGTAGCTACTGATTTATTTGTGCAGTTTTTTTTCTTCTGAAAATTATACACCAAATCGTAATACACTTTTACTTGAGCATCAGGAAAATTATTTTGCAATCTACCTTGCATGGTAAGTACATCTTGCATTTTTGAATAAATTACTGTGTGATTTTGCCATTGAAACACTGCATTACTATCCATATTGTTTTTTGCAAGTAAATTTTTGAGTTTTATTATATCTAAGTTATTTTCAATTATTTCTATCACTTCATTATGTTCTTCATTACTGGGCAAATTAGCATTAGTAGTTTTACTGGTTAATAAATATTGATATTGCTTTTGTAATCCTGCATTTTGTTTTACACTATCATTTACTTGTGGGCCATTATTTTCCCACACATTATTTGACCCATTATTATTTTGCAAAAATTTAGTTGATGGAGTCCAATTATTTTTAACAGTAATTCCGCTACTGCCTTCATCTGTATATAAATAAAACCAATGACTTGGCAAATGAGTATACGCTGCTGTATAAATACTATCTACGCAATTATTTTCAACAAAAGTATTGGGTTGATTGCTTAGAGTATAAATACCACTGCAATCATAATTATGCATTCCGTAATGATGAATTTTGTTTGCATAAATTTTATTGTTCTTCATCATATTGGATTGTGATGTCCAACCCCAACCAAGACTAATACCTGTATAACTTACATTTTCAATTTCATTATGCTGAATAGTGGTGTTGCTTACAAAGCCACAGGCAATGCCTACACAACCCCAATCTTCGTTAGCCGTATTTGTAATAAAATTATTTTCAATTAAAATATTGTCGCATTTTTTCCTTTCATTATTTGGAGTATATGGCAAATGAATTTCTCTACCCTCATCACCATAATTACCTGCCATTATTGCGTTACCACCTATATCCTTAAATAGATTACCTTTTGTGATGTTATCTTGTACTCCTTTTTTCAAATCAATTGCAGTGGCAGCTAAATGAAGGAATGTACAGTTTATAATTCTTGTTTTAGTTGCAAAATTAATTTCAATTGCTGCTGCTTGCCTATTCACCCATGCTTGATTATCTAAATCGGGTTTTTCTTTTGTGCCTGCTGGTTTTAACTTGTACGCCTCAGTCATATAAAGTCCTGCTTGGTGTGGCACATGCCCTTGCAGTGATGGACGCAACCAACCTGTATGCTGAAAAGAAATATCTTGTATAACAAAATTAGAAACTGGATTATCAACAGTTCCGCTAAAGCGGATTAAAGTTTCGGTAAATGGTGCTACTACATTTGCAACATTCATATTTTCATTTTCTTTTGGATAGTAATATATTTTTTGCTTTTGTACATCTAAAAACCATTCACCAGGCTCATCTAAAAATTGAATGGCATTAGTTAAATAAAAAGCAGAGTTGCCTGTTTCTTTACTAATCCATGGTGCAGGCCAGGGATGTTCACTTTGTATTTTACTTTCGGGTTGATGAAAAAATAGTTTTGTACTATCACCCATCACTTGCAGTTTTTTAATTCGAAGATTTGCAATTTCCCACCATTGATGAATAAACATTTCGGCACCAACTGTATTTTGCAAATTTGTAAATGGCAATGTAGGAATTATACAAGCTTCTTCTTTTTTATTCCAACTGATAATGCGGTGCATTAAATCGCCATTGGCACTTTTTGCTCTTATTGCTTTGGAATTATTTACCCATAATTGTCGAAAGTTAAATATGTTGCCATTTACCAAAAGCACATCTGCTACCCAAACTTTTGCTTGAATATTTTTTTGCAATCCAATTACCCTAGTAGTTAATTTTTTCCAGTTAGTAATTTTTATACCACCACTAATAATTGGTTTTTCATTTGGTGCAGCTTCTATAAAAGTAGGGCTATCATTTGTACCGCCATCTTCAGGCCTAATCACAATTGTTTCTAAAACTTGATGAGTACCGCCGAATAAAATAATATGAATTCCATTTTTTATGCTTTCATCATTTACACGGCGTAGATTTCTAGCTTTTCGTAAAGCAGCTTGCAGGGTTGCTAATGGCTGTTCTTTAGTACCAATATTATTATCGTTGCCATTTGGGGAAACAAAAATATCAAAAGCAAAACTTGCATAATAAAAGGCACAAAAAGTAAGTATCAGTAGCAATCGTTTCATTAGCAATCAACAAAAGTTTATTGACTGTAAAATACAAAATAATGTGCTTAAACTTTATTAATAACAGCCCTGTTGGATGGGATTTTTTAGCTTTATAATGGTATATCTTACTATTATTGAAACACCTTCTTCAAATAAGCTGTATTTGCTCCATAATTATATTTTGTATCACTTGGCTTTTTAGCATCACGGCTCCGTTCAATTACAAGCCAACCTGTATAACCCATTTCGTCTAAACATTTTTTTACTTTATACATGTCTAGTTGAGTATCGTTTTGTAGCCATACACTATCCTTGTTAGTGGCATGTATCATGGCTATTCTGTCTTTACCTAATATTTTCAATTCTGTAATTAAATCTCTTCCATCTTTTAAAGGGTTACTAAAATTGAAATAAATTTTTATAGCTGGTGAGTTTATTTCTTTCAAAAGCTGTACTTCTTCTTTAGCACTTAATGCTGTTTCAATAGCTATTACAACACCTGCATCTTGTGCCATTTTACCTGCTATTTTTAATCTTGCAATAACAGAATCTCTTACTTGTGGTGTTTTCTTTAAATCGCATTGAACACCTAAAGGGAGAAAAGCAGTTTTCACATTCATTAGTTGCATTGTCTTTATACAATCTTCAATGCTTTTTTTATATTCTGCCCTACCACAAAATGATTGAGCATAATAGCCCGTCATGGCTAATGAAAATATTTCTACATTATTATCTTTAGCTGTTTGCAAAAATTGATTACGAATAGTGTCATTTAACAGTGCATTTTCAAAAGTTGGCCGATTGCCTAAACCTCCCATGTCAACTTCCACACCATCAGCTTTAAGTTGTGCTGTTAATGTTACAGCGCCAAGCTTTTGCCTTTTTAACAGCATTAAGTCTATCAAACCAATTTTGTACCGCTGATTTTGTTTTGCTTTTACAATTTCGTTAAAAAAAAGCTGTTTTATATTATCAAAACCTTTTACAGCATGTGAGGGTAATTTTTCTCCCTTATCGCCAAATACATAAAAAGCATTTTCTGCTTCCAAAGCAATTGCTGTATCAATAAAATTACCATTCGCATTTTGAATTACTTTAGGATTCAAATTGAATTGCTTTGCTAAAAAAATATATAAAGCTGCCCGTTTGTTAACTCCAAAATCATGCTTATCATTTGGTAAATGAACATTAGTTACATTTTCTGTTTTGGAATAATACCCATACATTTTTTGCAAGTATAAAAAATCATGTTCAGGCATTTTATCCGTCCAATCGCCACCATCACTTACAATTAACATTGGCTTGGGAGCAGCCATAGCAGCTAATTCTACATTATCTGTTCTACCGCCGCAGCTATGAATATCTGTACCACTTTCGCAAGGGCAGCCCCCATAAAAATAGGATGACAAAGAAACAATAGGTGCAGATAATTTTATTCTATCATCAATAGCAGTAATTAAAACAGCATGTGTGCCAGCACCACTTCCACCAGCAATTGCAACTCGGTTTACATCTGCTTCTTTCAACGAAAGTAAATAATCTAAAATGCGAATACTTGCCAATGCTTGTAAAGTCATGGCTAAACTTTGGCGATGATCTTCAAATTTTACCTGTAACATACTTTCGCCATAAGCAAACATATCGTAATTAAAAACCATTGCTCCCATTTTTGCAATAGCTGCAGAAGTGTATTGACAATCTGGACGATAACGATGCTTATCCCAATGACCTTGCGGATGTAGCACAACAGGAATTTTTCCTTTGTACTTTTCTGGTTTATACAGAGAACCATTTACCCATACACCAGGTAAAATTTCAATGGCTATGTTTTCTATGGTGTAACCTATTTGCTTTCTAAAATTTGATTTTATTGGAGCTGCTTTAGACTTTGCAGGCAAATGTGTAAGTTGAAGTTTTTCAAGCAAACAAGTTTTTAAATCAGCTTTACGTTTTTCCCATTGTTCCAATGTATTGTATTGAGATGCAATTCTATCTAACTCTGCCCAACCATCTTCTACTTTCCAACGATAATATTCATAAACACTTAATTTATATTTTTTATCGCCTTCCTTTTTAACTTTTAATTCAAGTGGAGTTAAAATTGCATCTAATGTTGCTTCCACATCGGCACGGTATTTCCAATCGGCATAAGTAACTTTTTTATTGGCTACCATGCTATCCACAAACTTTATAGTTACTCCGTATTTTTTTTGAATGTCGTTTAGTACTTCTTTAAGTGGTTTAGAGAATTGGTTTTCGGTATTGAGTTGTGCTGTGGAGTTGAACCACGAAGACACAAAGAGAAATAACATACACAAAGGTTTAACCGCAAAGGACGCAAAGGAAATAGAACGCAAAGAATGCAATGGCTTTGGGGACTTTGCGTAAATCTTTGCGGACTTTGCGGTTAAAGAAAAGCTGAATAAAGTTATGCTGTACAAGAGTGCGACGCCACTGAAGAGGATTAGAATTACTAAAGCTTGGTTCATAAAAATATTTTTACTTATTTCTGTTATCTCTTTTGTTTTGCAGCCAGCCGCTGTACAATAAATTTTTATCTAATATAGGTTTAGGAAAAAATAAACTAGCTATATAGCCTACAACAATTACAATTATATGGCTATACACTCCCAACATTAATTTATGATGTGGGAAATTAAACTGCCCTAAATCTACTAGCAATTTAGGATTTTTTAAACCTATAGGTGTGCTTGTTAAAAATGCATACGCTGTAAATAAAATGCAAACTACAATGCCAATATTAACTCCTTGTCTATTAGCTCTTGCACTAAAAACACCTAACATAAAAATGCCTACAATACCACCTGAGAAAATAGCATACACAGTAAAAATTAAATCGATAATACCACCGCTACTAAATTTTAAATAAAAATAGCCCATACCAATTGCAAAAAAACAAGACAACAATACCATTAATTTACTTGCAAATAAATTTTGTTTATCACTTTTGTTGGGTCTAAATTTTTTATAATAATCTTCCATACCCACTGCAGCATTTGAATTAATATCGGCACTTAAACTACAAATAGCAGCACTAATTAAAGCGGCAACTATAAATCCAACTACACCTGTTGGCAAATTTGTCATCATAAAATATGGAAAAACTGTTTTAGCTGTAACATCTGCTGGTAAAGGGTTTTGCTTATAGTAAACAAATAATGCTGTGCCTATAAACATAAAAATTGTCCAAATAGGAACGGTTAAAAATATTCCCATTAAGGAAGCTTTAATTGCAGATTTATCGGACTTAGCAGTAAGGTAACGCTGCACCACCGTTTGATCAGTAGCATACTTTTGTATGGCATAAAATGCTCCATTTATTACCATTACCCAAAATGTAAGTTTATCAAATTTAAAATCATAAGGAGCAAAGCCTGTTAAATTATTTTCACTGGCAATTTTAAAAGCTTCTGGCACACTACCCTTTATTGAAAATAGTAAGATGCCTAAACAAATAATGCCACTTGCAAAAAGCATAAAGCCTTGAAAAACATCTAACCAAATTACAGCTTGCATACCGCCTTTTAAATTTAGAATGACTAACACTAAACCAATTGCCAATAAAATAAAAACAGGATTGATATTTGTTAATTTATAAATAGCTAAGGCAACCAATGTAAGCACCGAACCCATGCCTGCAAACTGCCTGATAATAAATGATGATGATGAATAATACCTGGCAAATTTTCCAAAACGCTTTTCAAAATATTCGTAAGTACTTAAACCAATAACTTTACGAAACAAAGGCACAATAAACCATATTGAACCTAATAACACTATTGGTACCATATAGCCTTGCACTAAGTAAATCCAATTGGATTGATAACCTTGCTCTGGATAACCTAAAAAAGTATTGCTACTTATAAGTGTAGCCAATAATGATAAACCCAATGCCCATGATGGAAAATTACCTTTTGCCAGAAAATAATTTTCGGTAGTGTTTTGTTTTTTTGCAAACCGAAAACCCAAATAAAGTGTTATAGCTAAAACACTTATGATGATGGCATAGTCAATAATGTGTAAATGATTCATAGTAGTTTTTTTCTCACAGATTTAACTGATTTACACAGATTTTTTTCTGTGCTAATCTGTATTTTCTGTGAGTAATAATTTTAATTGTTTTGGCAAATCGTAACTACCTGGCTTTACTGTTATAAATAAATCATTGGCTTTCATCCTTACAACACCTCTGCTAAGTTCATTTATGGCTAGTAATTCATCAATTTTTAATTCCTCTAAAATGCTTGCTGCTGTTGAGCCGCCTTCAATAAACAGCTCTTTAATTTTAAGCTCATCAACTAATTTTACAGTTGTGATAGCCATTGCATTTCTCAATTGTAAAGCTGAACAATCAATTACGCTGTCGTTAATGTATAGCACTTGTTTTTCTTCACAAATTTTTAGTAAAGAAAAATAGTTGTCAATTATTTTAATTTCATTTGCCTGTTCTTTTAATTCATTAATTCTATTTAAAGATGTTTTAAAAGAAGTGCCACAAACATAAAGAAATGGAGTTTGTAAACCTGTTTCTATATTCTCAACTTTTTTAAATTGCTTTTGTAGCAATGCTGTAAAAAAATCGCCAGCACCTGTTAACAAACAATTATTTAAATTTCTATTTGACCAATCATTTATATCCTTTGTTGTTGCCGCTTCCCCAATAAAAATTCCATGGGTTGGAATTTCATCTGTCGTTTTTAAAACTTCAACTTCGCTATTTAAAATTTCTTTTACAAATGAGGATTTAATTGGAAACTCAGGATCATTTGAAAAATCGGTTTCATTAATTTTTATACCGTTAATAGAATATTCACCATTATTAATTATTCTACCTAAACTTGGATTACAAGGAACAATAAGTGCAGCATTTATTTTATTGAGTTGCATTTGTGTTTTTATTTCATCAACCACATATCCTCTTAAAACTGAATCTATTTTTTTATAGATTAAAGTTGGTTGCAATTGCAAAGCCGCTTCCACTATACTTGTTGTAACTTTTATTGCATCTGCATTTGCAAGTGAACGGCTATTTGTACAAACAATTAAAACATCAGCATTTTTATACTCAACTTTATTATTGCATAATTCAACAGTCAATCCATATTGCAATGATATACCAGCTAATTCAGCGGCACCAGTAAAATCATCTGCAATAACAAGTATCATTTTTTTATGGCTTATAGTTACTTAATTGTACTGCACTTTCAATTGCCAGTACCATTGCATCGGCACTAGCTATACCTTTGCCTGCAATTTCAAATGCAGTTCCATGATCTACACTTGTACGTATAATAGGCAAACCCAAAGTTATGTTTACGCCTTTCACACTATCCATCATCTTTTTTTCTGCATTCCATTTAAAACCTGCTAGTTTAAAAGGTATATGTCCTTGATCATGATACATGGCCACTACACCACCGTAAGCACCTTGTGCTGCTTTAGCAAACATAGTGTCTGGCGGTATTGGCCCCTCAACATCATAACCCATTTTTTTAGCCTCTAATACAGCCGGTAAAATTTCTTGATCATCTTCTGTGCCAAATAAACCGCTATCACCTGCATGAGGATTTAAACCTGCTACACCAATTTTTAAATTTGTTTTACCTAATCTTTTTAAACCATCTACAATCAACTCAATTACTTGTACAATGCGTTCTTTCTTCACTAAATCACATGCCTGCCTAAGAGATACATGTGTACTTACATGAATTACATTTATAGCATCTTCCACCAGCAACATAGCATATTTTTTTGTGCCAGTATAAGTAGCGTAAATTTCGGTATGACCTGCAAAATGGTGGCCAGCTTCGTTTATAGATTTTTTGTTGATAGGTCCAGTTACTGTTGCATCTACTTCCTTTGCTAATGCTAATTCAATTACTTTTTTTACTGCCTGAAAGCTGGCTTCGCCACACATAGCATCAATTTCGCCAAACTTTAATTTAGTTATATCTACATTGTTTAAATCAAAAATATCGGGTTTACCAAATTCGAATTTTGCATCTGCAACATTTGTTATAATATTTATTTTTGCATCTAATTGTAGCAAATCAATTATTTGTTGAAACACTTTTGCATCACCTACAATTATAGGTTTACAAATGTTGTAAATATTTTTTTGCAGCAAAGCTTTAATGGCAATTTCGGGTCCAATACTTGCCGGATCTCCCATTGTGATGGCTATGATAGGTTTTGTCATTTTTTATTTTTTGTTAACCAACATTTGTTTTTTATGGCATCGACATTGGCGATTCATTCCCCAAATGAATCGAAGGCTCCGTTCATCTGTATATCGTTTGGCATCTTTTCACTTACTACTCAATTTAACCGCAAAGAACGCCAAATATTACTGTAAAGACCTTGCGTTACTTTGCGTTGCATTTTCTTTGTGTTCTTTGCGGTTATATTCTCATCCTAAAGGGAGCATCACATACTCCTCACACAGCCCTTTATCTTTCATCAATAATTTTAAAGCATGCAAACTTTCTCCCAAAGTTTTATTGCTTTGATACAATGCTCCATATTCATCACTTAATTTTTGCATGGCATACATTTTCTCTTTATCGCCAGCTTCAAATGCTTCCCACATATTTTTATACACTTCTGGATATAAGTTTCCTGTGCTTGGCACCAACCCATCTGCACCTAGCAACAAAGCATCAGCACTTTTTGCAGCCCAGCCTAGTATATAGTGAAAATCGTTTCTATTTTTCCAAAGCTCTAATGACTGCTTCATTCTCTCTTCACTACGTTCACTATCTTTAACTCCTACAATATTTTTATGATAGCTTAATTCATCAATAATGCTTAGCGGAATACTCATATGAGTAGTGGCAGGAATATTATAAATAAATAAAGGCAAAGGAATATTGTCGGCCAACTTAATAAAATAATTAAGCATTTGCTTATCGGTAAGTGAGTAATAGGAAGGTAAAGTAGCCACAACCACATCTACATTATTGTCAGCACAAAATGCAGCAAATTCAATACTTTCAGCAATAACATTACTACCAATCCCTGTAAATAATAACGTGTTTTCTTTTTTATTTTTTGAAGCTATTGTTACATACTCTTTTTTTATTTGCCAAGATAATGATGAAGCTTCACCAGTTGTACCAAGTATAAATGGAGATATGTGATGACTATAAAAAGAATTAAAAATATTTTCCACAGCCACTACATCTAAATTAAAATTTGAGATTAGTGGTGTAACAGCTGGCACAATAATGCCTGTATATATTTTTTTCAACATTTTTTAAAAAGCTTTTTTATAAATTGCTATTGCATCAGTTTCTAAAACTTCTCTGGGATTATTTTTTAATAATCGTTGTACTTTCATTGCATCTTTTGCAATGGCCGGTATGTCTTCTATTTTAACTCCTACTTCTTTTAATGATGAAGGGATACCACAAGCTGCATTTATTTGTTTAATTTTTTCTACCCCTGCTAAAGCAGTTTCTTTATCAGTAGCTTTTATGCTGCATCCTAAAGCTAAAGCAACCTCGGCATATTTTTTTTCTGCACCAATAATATTATACTCCATAACATAAGGCAATAATAAAGCATTACTTAACCCATGTGATAAATGATACATGCTCCCTAACGGATAACTTAGTGCATGCACAGCTGCAGTATTTACTGGTCCCAAGCAAAAACCACCTAGCAAACTACCCATTGCCACTTTTTCTCTAGCCTCAACATTACTTCCATTTTTTACAGCTTCTTCAATATTTGCAGCAATTAATTTCATGCCTTCATAAGCGTATATATCAATAAATGTTTGACTAAACTTATTAGTGTATGCCTCCATACAATGTGTAAGTGCATCTATACCTGTTGCAGCTGTAATAGCTGATGGAACAGAGATGGTGAGTAATGGATCTACATAAACAATATCAGGAACTAAAAAAGGGCTTATGATTCCTTTTTTTTGATTATCGCTATCATCTACCAAAATTGCATTTGGCGAAACTTCGCTACCAGTACCACTTGTAGCTGGCACACAAATTAATTTTTTATTTCTTCTCTTTAGCAATCCTATTCCTACATAATCCTTTAGCTGCTGCTCATTATTCAATTGTGCAGCTACTAGTTTTGCAATATCCAACACACTACCACCACCAATTCCAATTACTACATCAGGATTAAAAGGTGCTACTACTTGCATTAATTTTTTAAAATCGATGAAAGAAGGTTCTGCAATAATTGAAGTGTCAATAAGTACTTTAATATTATTTGTTGATAGTTGTAAAAGAAATTCTTCTATTGCATTTTTTAATGGTTCTATTGTAGCTATAAAAACTTTATTAGACTTTAATTGTAACACCTCATTAGCAAGCTGTGCTATACAGCCATTGCCAAAAACTAGTTTGCCAGGGAAAAATATGGTTAAATTTTGTCTCACAGATTGCTCAGATTTACACAGATTTTTAATTAATAATTCGAATTAAGCTCTCTTTCTCAACCAAGCTTGTAACATTAAAATTTACTAAAATGCCTAGCTTTTTACTCGAAAGCTTTAAATAGGTTAACAATTGTTTTTTATGAACATCATGCAATACATCAATGGATTTAATTTCAATTATAATCGTATTCTCCACAATTATATCTGCTCTAAAACCTAACTCTAAAAAAACACCATTGTAGTTTACGGGAATACCTACCTGACTCATAACTTGCAGACCTAGTATGTTTAATTCATAAATCAACGCTGCTTCGTATACACTTTCAAGCAATCCTGGACCAAGTGTATTATGCACTGTAAAAATTGCACCTCTAATTTTGTATGTAAGGTCGTTTAACTCCATGTTTCATTTTTTGTCTCACAGATTTCCCAGACTAGCACAGATGTATTTTATCTGTGGAAATCCGTGTAATCTGTGAGATACTTATATCGCTGCATCTAATTGATATTTTGGCATCATTAATTGTTCTACATCAACTGGTTTTATATCCAATTTTTCACACCACATTTTAAAACTTTCATGTATTTCATCTAAGGTTTTCTTTTGTTCTGGTGTAAGCTCCAAAGCAGTTGCTCTACTAATTGTTTTAACAGGCAACCCTCTTTTACGCAAAAAATATTTTGCACTCATAGGATAAGCAATATGTATCAATGGATCAACTCTGCTTATTTCACTTTGCAACCATTTTACTTCTTCAATTTTATCAGGATTAGTTGCATTGTTTACCATCCACACTAAGATTTCGGGATAAAAATTTCCACTAATAGATGACATACCTTTTGCTCCCATTTGCAAACTATACATTGCATTTGGACTATGAGCATCATAAAACTCTAAACTATTTTTACTTTCTTTTAGTATATCTAATTTTTCTTTTACACTTTCTAAATTGATGGAAGTGTCTTTATGATACACCATTCTATTTGCACTCAACAACGTTTTAAAAACATTACCATTTATTATTCTTTTGTATGGGGCTGGACATTCGTACATTCCCAAAGGAATATTATTAGTTAGCTTAAACATACGTTCAAAGTTTTTCAACAATACATGATCACTATCTTCAACGTTAGCAAAATGTCCAGTAATTAAAATAGCTGCATCAATACCAGTGTCGTATATTTTTTTTGTAAACTCTGCTTTATCATCTATAGTTAATCCAAAAGATGAGGTAGCCACAACCGGCACCCTACCATTTACATGTTTTACTACATGTTTGGTTAACTCCAATCTTTCATCTTCCGTAATGCTATACATTTCGCTACTAAGGCAGTTAGCAAAAAATCCTTTTACTCCTGCCGATAAATAAAAATCGATTAATGTGCTAACCGCATCTAAATCAACCTTTGCCTTTAAATTGAAAGGCGTAATCATAACTGGAACAAATTTTTTAGTATCCATAATATTTTATTCAACTATATTAATTAATTCGCCAATGCCATCTATACTTATTTTAATTACATCTTTATTTTGCAATGTAAAATTGTTATCTGGCACAAGGCAAGTACCTGTCATTAAATATACTCCATTTGCAAAAGAACATTCTCTAAATAAAAACTCCACTAACTCTGTATGGCTTCTTTTCATTTGGCTTATTGTGGTGCTTCCTTCATACATTAGCTCCTCTCCTCTTTCAATAATAATTTTAATACCTGTTGTTGCTTCAATTGGCTTTTCAGTAATTAAAATACAAGGTCCCAACCCTGCACATTTATCATACACTTTAGCCTGTGGCAAATACAACGGATTTTCACCTTCAATACTACGACTACTCATGTCATTTCCGATGGAATATCCCACTATTTTACTGGCAGAATTTACTAGCAATACCAATTCTGGCTCAGGCACATTCCATGTACTGTCTTTTCTTATACGTACATAATCATTTGTACCCACAGTTCGTTGTGGATTGGCTTTAAAAAACAATTCAGGTCTTTCGGCATCATATACCTTATCGTAAAAACTAGCACCACCACTTTGCTCACTTTCTTCCATTCTTGCTTGCTTACTTCGTAAATAAGTAACACCTGCAGCCCACACTTCTTGACTGCCAATTGGTGCTTCTAATTTTTGCTGTTGTATCCATGTATTATCTCCTACAACTGATAATTGCGGAATATGATTTTGCAAAAAAGTAAACAAATCATCTTGCTTAATAAATGTATCCCAATTGGTGATGGTGGATAGATAACATACACCTTGATGCTCAATAATATTACCCAACTGTGTTTTATAAATTTTCATTTTTTATTATTTCTTATTCTTCAATTTTGTAATAATAATTCCTGTTAAAAAAATGGTAAGTGTGCCTACCACAATTATCATATTGTTGTGTAAACTGCTTTTTATAAAGCTGTACTCATTGCTGATGCTATCACTAAATGTCATCCATAAAATAACTACTACACCAATTATTGTAGCTGTTATGGCTGCTACATTTTTGGTTTGCTTACTTATTAATCCTAATAAAAATAACCCCAACATACCACCAGCAAATATGCCGCTTAATTTCCACCAAGTATCTAATAAACTTTTTGCCCCAATCATTGCCAAACCAGCACCTAAGCCTATCAAGCCAAAAACTACAGTGGCAATATGCAATGTTTTTAATTGTTGTTTATCACTTATGTTTTTGCCAAAATATTTTTTATAAATATCCATGGTGAATACAGTAGCACTTGCATTCATATTGCTGCTGATAGTACTCATAGCAGCACTTAAAATAGCTGCCACTATAATTCCTAATAATCCTGTTGGTATTTTTGTTACCATAAAATGTGGCAACACTTTATCGGCATAGTCCGATGGTTTAAATATTGCTGCTAAAGTTTGTATTTCTTGTGAAGATGCTAATGCTCCTAATTTTTCTGTAGCCAATTTAATTTTTACTGGATTAATTAAATCGGGTTGTAGTTGATAGTATGAATACAATGATGTGCCAATAATTACAAACAACAAACTAACAGGCACATACATAAACACACATAACCACACCGATTTTGCAGCTTGCTTTTCATTTGCGGCAGTGTGATAACGCTGTACATAATTTTGATCCATCCCAAAATTATTGAGGTTGATAAAAAATCCATACAACAACACTACCCAAAATGTAGGTTGTGTAAAATTTAATGATGTACTTCCTAAACTAAATTTATTATCCGTCTTTGCTATTTCAATAACTTTAGTAAAACCGCCTGGTATTTGTTTTATTACCAAATATAAAATTAATAACGCCCCTAATGTTTTAAGAATTCCTTGAACAACTTCTGTCCAAATTACAGCTTCCATACCACCAAGTACAGTGTAAATAATAATACACAAACCCATTACAATCATAATGCTTTGCATGCTAAAGCCAGTAAGTGCTTGTAAGCTTAATGCCATACCAAAAAATATGGTGCCCATTCTTGCAAATTGTGTAAGTAAAAAACAAACTACAGCATACGTTCTTGCCCAACTTCCAAAACGTTTTTCTAAATTGGTGTATGCAGATATTTCGCCAGTGTTTCTGTAAAAAGGGACAAACCATTTAGTGGCTACCCATGCTGCTAACGGCATTGATAAACTAAACACAAACACACTCCAATTGCCACCAAAAGCCTTACCAGGATTGCCTAAGAAGGTATTACTACTTAAAAATGTAGCATAAATACTTAGCCCAATTGCCCAGCCGGGAATTTTGCCAGATGCTTTGGTAAACTGCTCGGTATTTTTATTTTTTTTGCTAAAATAAAAACCAATAGCCAACATAGCAATTAAGTAAATAAAAATTATGGCAATGTCTATTATTGGAAGATTATTCAAATTTAATTTTTTAATTTTTTGTTAGTCATCTTTTGTTTTTTATGGCATCGACATTGGCGACGCTCCATTCATCTGTATATCTTTTAGCATCCTTTTACCTACTGCTCTGATTAACCGCAAAGAGTGCAAAGAGTTCCGCAAAGTTTCGCAAAGGCTTTGTGTTCTTGGCGTTTTATTTGCTTTGTGTTCTTTGCGGTTAAATTGCTCAATAGTAATTCTTAGTTGAACGGAGCGTCGCCACTGAAGTTCAATCAGGGACTTATTGCTGGTTACCAAAATAAACTATTAATCATCTGAAGGTTTTAAATTCCCATTTGGTATTCCATCCCATTCTTCATTTTTTATTTCCTTTAGCTGCAATTTATTTGGATCTATTACAACATGCTTAATTCTTTCTCTACGCCAAGTATATACAATATGCACCATACCATCCTTTGTTTGAATTACAGATGGATAGGAATATTGACTAACAGGACTATCTTCTAAAATTGCAGCAGAAAACCATTTTTTGCCATCGTTACTAATGGCAACATTTAGTGGCGTTCTAGCACCTTTACCTCTTGGCAAACTTACATCGGGCTTTACATGGTTATACACCAATAATAGCTTTCCATCACTCAATGTTACCGCATCGGTACCCGAATTGTTATTGGGTAAAAGACTTGCCTGCATTGGGCTCCACGTTTTTCCGCCATCACTACTCCAACTTTCATTTATGGTTCTGTTTTGGCTTCTGCATAAAATTTGTAAAGCTCCATTTTTGTATGTTAAAATACTTGGTTGAATGGCAGACAAAGTTTTGCCGTCATTTATGGGTTCACTTTTTGTCCAAGTTTTTCCAAAGTCATTGGTGAATTCCATATGTGCTTTCCATCCATTTTTTTCGGTGCTACTAGGGCACACTAAAACACCATTAATTAATAGTGGTTTATTTTTTATAGGCCCTAAAAATCCTTCAGGCAATGGTTCTCTTTTGCTCCATGTTTTTCCATTATCTACACTACGAATCAAATAACCTTTCCAACCGGCAACATTAGGTCCTATTTTATAAAAAAGCAGTAACTCATTTTGTGGTGTATAAAATAAAACCGGATTATAACAAGCATATCTTGTGCTATCATTTAGTACACCATCGGCAACTTTTTGTGGTGCTGTCCATTGGTTGTTTATTAAATGGCTTGTCCAAATGCAAACATCTTTATTGCCTTCTTTAGTGCCGCCAAACCAAGCAGTAATAAGCCCTGTGGAGGTTTCTGCAATTGTAGCAGCATGGCTTTCTGGGAAACTAGCTCTATCAAAAATAAATTCATCTTTTACAATTCCTTGTTTCCATTTTTTGTTTCGTATAAATGTATAATTTCCTGAAACTACTTCTAACACAGCAACACCTTTTTCTATTTTATTAAACTTAACATCTGTATTATTTATAATTGATTTTCCACTTTCGGTAATTTCATCAATACTATTTGCAGGTATATAAATTGTTGCAGTTGTATTAGCAGGAATACTTATACTCCATTCAAATTTATTGATGCTGTTTCTCCATTCACTTTTAATATTACCATACATACTATTGTAAGATGCTTTTACAAAATCAAGCCCTGCTGGTATTGATGGCTTCATGATAATTTTTTTGAAGCCAACATCTGTTTTGTCAGTACGTATTCCTGCAAGGTTTTCATAAAACCAAATAAGTAAATCACCTAACATCATTACATGATTTTGACTGTTCATACTTGGGTCGGCGGTATTTCCATTCCATAATTCCCAAATGGTGGTAGCACCATTTGCCGCCATATACCCATAACTTGGATATGTAGTGTTTGATGCCAATGTATATGCAAGCTCATTTTGCTTAAATTCTGTTAGCCCTCTAAATAAATATTGAGTACCAATTAAACCAGTGCTAATATGGCTTTTGCTTTCAATTTTTATTTTATCATAAATATTAGCAAATACTTTTTCTTTTAATGAATCGGGGCAAATACCAAAATATAATGGTAACAAATTTGCAGTAATGGTATTGTTGGAATAAAAATATTTTGCAGGATTATAAAATTTTTGTTGAAAAGCTATTTTCATTCTATTAGCTAATGCTTCATATTCGTTAATATCTGCATTATTACCTGTAAGCTTTGCAAAACGCTGCATATATGATAACAACTTGTAATAATATGCAGAGGCTATTAATTTACCATCGGTCAATCGGCTTGAATCTTTAGCATGTATAAGTTTTAAATTTTCTGGAGGTACACACCAGTCGCCATATTTATCTCTAGTCATTATATCATCCACCAAATATTTATCTCTCATGTACCACATCCATTTTTTCATGGAGGCATAATTTTTTTCAATAGGTTTTATATCGCCAAACTGATTGTATAAATTATTGCTAATAGTAATAAACGCTGCAGGCCATGTAACATCATCGCTATAATAATTCCAAAAAGCTGGTGCTACATCTGGTATAGCTCCTTCGTTAGTTTGCGATTGTTGAATATCATCCATCCATTTTGCATACAATTTTGCATTATCAAATACAAAACTTTCGCCTTGAGCACCTATTACCCTATCACCAAGCCAAGGCTGTCTTTCATTACGTTGTGGGCAATCAACCGGCATGCCTTTGTAATTAGATGCAATGCCCCACCAAGCATTTTTATATACTTGATTAATTGTGCTATTTGATGTTTCAAAACTGCCAGTAGTTTCAATAGCATCGTATATTAATTTGCCAGTAATATTTTTTACTTGTAAAGAGTCTGGATAATATGTAATTTCTACATAACGAAAACCATGATATACAAAAGAGGGTTCAAATATTTCTAAAGGTTTAATTGATTTACTTTTATCATACCCTTTTAATGTAAATACATCAGTAACTTTTGCATCTCTTAAATTAGCCACAAACAATTCGCCATTTGGCTGCAAACTTTCTGCATAGCGAATTTTAATTTTTGTGCCCCTATCTCCTACTGCACTTAATTGTATTACGCCTGCAAAATTTTGACCCATATCTACAATGTATTTATTAGATTGCAATTTTGTAATTGAAACAGGCTTAATAATTTTCATTACTTGCATGGGTTCACTCATTTGTGCAATTCGTTTACCCAATGGAGCTTGTACAAGTTGTGGATTAAGCCAATTTTTATCATTATAGTTAGCGCTTTTCCAAAACCCTAAATCTTTTGTAGCATCATACTCTTCACCATCATACTCATTATTAGTTCTTATTGGACCATCTACATTCAACTTCCAAGTTTCGTCGCTAACAACTATTTTTTTTGTGCCATCAGTAAATTCAATTTCTAATTGTAGCAATAATTTAGGAAAACCGAATGTGTTATGTTTATGCGTTTTATAATTCTGTCGCATTGTAAAATATCTTCCATTCCCTAATACTGTTGCAATTGCATTTTTCCCTTGCCTTACATAATTAGTAACATCAAACGTATTGTAGAAATATGATTTTCTATAATCAGTAGGATTAGGTGCTAAAACTTGATTACTGATTTTTCCGCCGTTTATAAATAATTCATATAAGCCTAAGCCTGCAATGTAAACTGTAGCCCTCTTTACTTTTTTTGTGTTACTAAATTCTTTACGTAAATATCTTGCACTTAATCTTGAAAATTGTGTAACGCTATCCCATGGCGATGCTTTATCATAACCAATCCATTTTGCTTTCCAATCACTATTATTTAATAAGCCTGTAGAAAAAAAAGCAGTTTCTTTTAAAATGGCTTCGCCTTTATTTGTAAAAGAATTCACCTTCCAATAGTACATTTTAGCCGATTGCAATGCTTTGCCAGCAAAGCTTATTTGGATGGAGTTAGATGAATTTATTTTTCCACTATTCCAAATGTCGCCTTCATTTGATTCAAGCTTTTTAATTGAGCTACTTACTATTATTTGATATGAAGTTTGTACAACGTTACGTTGATTGCTTTGCAATTGCCAACTAAGCCGTGGCTGGGCAACATCAATACCTAAAGGGTTTTTAAGCATTTCACATCGGAGATTTGTAATGCTTACTTGTGCAGAAATGCTTGATGAAAAAAATAAAATGGTGAAT
>JAGNRZ010000169.1 GCA_017988335.1 Ferruginibacter sp. | reverse complement strand
GTGTTATATAATATTGATAAACAAAATCATTAATTACATCGCTACTGTAAATATGGGCACTGGTTTTACTGTAGCCACTACTATCCACGGCAACAAAATAATCTGGCGTAATGCCACCACCATCATACACTATTTTACCACCTTGTGTTTTATATTGTTTTCCTTTAGTGGTAGTTACACTATCTGTATATACTTCGCCATTTTTGTAACGGTTCCTTATCTCTTCATAATAAGCTTTGCCGCCATTGGCGTAAGTACGTTGTATGCTACGGCCAATAGGGGTGTAATAACGGGCAATGGTAAGACGTATGGCACTACCATCGCTAAGGTCGTATTGGTCTTGCACTAAGCCCTTGCCAAATGTTCGTCGCCCTACAATGGTGGCTCTATCCCAATCTTGCAAAGCACCTAATAATACCTCACTAGCACTAGCTGTATTTTCATCTGCCAAAATAACCAAACTGCCTTTTTCAAATTGTCCATTGCGGCGGCAACGGTATTCTTTTTTGGGTAAATGTTTTCCTTCGGTATAAGTAATTAATTTATCACCTTCTAAAAATTCGTCTGCAATTTCAATGGCTTCTTCTAAAACACCACCACCATTATCTCTTAAATCAAAAATTAATTTTTGCATACCCTTTTTGTTTAAATCGGTAAGGGCTGTCATAAACTCTTTATAAGTAGTTTGGCTAAATTTATTAAGGCGAATATAACCCACTGTTTTATCAATCATGTAAGCAGCATCTACACTTTTAAGGGGTATAGCATCTCTGATAACAGTAACGGTTTTTGTAGTTTTATCTCTAAGAATGGTAATGTTTACTTTAGTACCTCTATTGCCACGTAATAGTTTACGGGCTTTATTGCCATCAAAATTTTTACCTATAACTAGGCTGTCATTTACTTT
This sequence comes from Ferruginibacter sp., assembly GCA_017988335.1. Classification (GTDB taxonomy): domain Bacteria; phylum Bacteroidota; class Bacteroidia; order Chitinophagales; family Chitinophagaceae; genus Ferruginibacter. The sequence continues at coordinate 4,791 of JAGNRZ010000169.1, read as the reverse complement.
TAAAAACTTATCGCCAATTTCAATACCAGCTTTTTGGCTGGGACCATCTTTTAGCACATGTACTACATGTAGCGTATCTTTTAAAATATTAAACTCTATACCAATTCCAAAAAACAAGCCATCCATGTCTTCATTTACCTCTTGTAAATCTTCTGCAGGTATAAAAACAGAGTGAGGATCAAGCTTGGCTAAAATTGCTTGTATCGCTGTATCGGCCAAAGAATCTACTTTAACATTATCAACATATTTGTTTTCAATTAAATCCATTATTTCTTGTAAGGGTCTTCTTTTATCTACCGAAAAAAAATTTTTGCTCGGCATATTATCCCTCATTTTATAACCTAAAAACATCCCCATAATCATTACAAGGCTAAATAACAGCGGCGTCCACACATTAAATTTATTATTCTTCATGCGGCAAAGATAAATAAAGTAGATAGTTTATAAATTGTATTACAAACTACATATTGTTGTTACATTAAATTTGTAGTAATAATTATATGTCATAGGTACATTTAGTTATACGAAAATGTGTTACTTTTAAGCAAAGAAATCAATTATGCCTATAAAACTAATTTGTGATAGTGGAAGTACCAAAGCAGAGTGGTGCTTGCTAGAAGGCAAAAAAAAGAAAATTATTACTACGCAAGGGTTAAGCCCTTACTTTTTATCTACCCAGCAAATACAGGCTGTTATTGAAAATGAGTTGTTGCCTAAAATAAAAAATTATACTGTTAACGAAATATTTTTTTATGGTACAGGTTGTAGTAATCCACAAAATGTAGCTTCGGTAAAAAAAGCAATTAAAAAAGTTTTTGCTAAAGCCAAAGTAGCTGTTGACCATGATTTAATGGGTGCTGCTAAAGCCTTATGTGGACGAACAAAAGGAATAGCTTGTATTTTGGGGACTGGTAGTAATAGCTGTTATTATAATGGGAAAAAAATAGTAAAAAATAGTCCAGGGTTGGGCTATGTTTTAGGAGATGAAGGCAGTGGAGCCTATTTAGGCAAAAAAGTAATTCAACATTTTTTATATGGCACATTTGATGAAGATTTAATGGACATATTTAATGCTAAGTACAATACCAACAGTGTTGAAATTTTAAACTGTGTTTACAAACAACCATTGCCCAATCGTTATTTAGCCTCTTTTGTACCTTTTTTAATTGAAAATAGAGGGCATTATATGATTGAAAATATAATAGAAGATGGATTTAACGATTTCTTTTTTAACCATATATATAAGTATGCACAAAGTTGGTTAATGCCCATAAATTTTGTAGGTAGTGTTGCTTTTGGTTTTAAAGATGTGTTGAAAGAAATGTGTAACAGTTATGAGTTGCAATTAGGTACAGTAATAAAAAAGCCAATGGATGGATTAATAAAATACCACAGCTAAATTATGGAGTTTATACGAACAACAGAAGCCGAATCAAAATATAATAATCTTGAAAAAATGAGCATAAACGAATTGCTCATTAACATTAATAAAGAAGATCACACTGTTCCCACAGCTATAGAAAAAGCTATTCCGCAAATTGAAGCCTTAATTAATATTATTGTAGATAAAATGCTAATGGGAGGTCGATTGTTTTACATAGGTGCAGGCACAAGCGGTAGGTTGGGTGTGGTTGATGCAAGTGAATGTCCGCCAACGTATGGTGTACCCTATGGTATGGTAGTAGCTGTAATTGCTGGTGGCAACAAAGCCATAACCGAGGCTGTAGAATTTGCCGAAGACGACATTGAACAAGGTTGGAAAGACTTGCAAGCTCATGCTATAAACGACAAAGATGTGGTAATAGGAATTGCCGCCAGCGGCAGCACCCCTTATGTAATTGCTGCATTAAAAGAATGTGCTAAAAATAACATTGTAACAGGTAGTATTAGCTGCAATGCTAATTCGCCATTAAGTGCCGCCGCTAATTTTCCCATAGAAGTGGTGGTGGGGTCAGAATTTGTAACAGGTAGTACCAGAATGAAAAGCGGTACGGCTCAAAAATTGGTATTAAACATGATTTCCACATCGGTTATGATACAACTAGGAAGGGTAGAAGGCAACCGAATGGTAAATATGCAATTAACCAATGATAAACTAGTGGATAGAGGGGTAAAAATGCTAATGGAAAAGCTTGGCTTAACAGATTACGAACAAGCTAAACAAATTTTACAACAACATGGTAGTGTAAAAAAAGCGGTAGCCGCAAATCATTAACATACCGTTAATAAAATAAATTGGGATAAAATATGGAATTTAACTAATTTACGAATCTAAAATTAAATATAACTAAAACACTCCTCTTATGAATTTTAAAATTCTACTTACAACAACATTACTTTCAGGTGCATTAATTGCTAATGCACAAAATGCTGGAAAAGCATATGCTGTTACTGGAAGTGCAGCCAACAAGTATTTTTGGGCAAATATTAAGCAGGTAGATTTAGCTACAGGAAAAGTAGTAAAATCGCTTTTTGATGCTGAAACATCTGCCTTTAAAATGAACTACCCAGCTGGTAAAAGTGCCGTAAATGCACAAGATGGTAAGCCTACTGTTTATGGTGTGGCTGCGGCAGCATTAGATGCAAGGCATAATCGTTTGTATTTTGCTCCAATGCACTTAAGTGAAATTCGTTATTTAGATTTAGATAACGAAAATGCTGAGTTTACAGTGGTAAAAACCAACATTATTAATAGCACTGTGCCTTATTTAAATGAAGAAAGTCATTTAACAAGAATGGTAATTGCTGCTGATGGTTATGGATATGCCATTACTAACGATGCTAATCATTTAATTCGTTTTACAACAGGTAAAAAACCTGTGGTAGAAGATTTAGGTGCATTAGTAGATGCTGAAAGCAATAAAACTATTTCTATCCATAATAAATGTACAAGCTGGGGTGGAGATATTGTTGCAGATGCCTTTGGTAAATTAATTATTATTTCTGCTAATCATCAAATATTTAATATAGATGTGAATAGCAAAATAGTAACACACCAAGGTGCAATTATAGGTTTACCTGCAACATTTACTACTAATGCCGCAGCAGTTGATAATGAAGGCAATTTAGTTGTAGGCAGTGCTGTAGTTTTTGATGGTTTGTACAAAGTAGATACAAAAACATGGGTTGCTACAAAAGTAGAAAGCAATGAAGTTGCATTTAATGCATCTGATTTAGCTACTTCAAACATGCTTAATCAAAAGCAATACGATGCAAAAACATTATTTAATGGTAATACCAATAATACAGTTTATAACGATGTAATTTCTGGTAGCTCAAAAGTATATCCTAACCCAGTAACTACTGGAGAGTTTAGGGTATTGTTTGATGATTTAGCTACAGGAAGATATAATATTACTGTTACAGATTTATCGGGTAAAGTATTATTTACACAAGCTGCAAGCGTAGCTTCAAAAGTACAAACATCAAAAGTGCAAGTAAAAGCTAACTTAGCTAAAGGCATGTACTTTGTAAAAGTTACTGATGCTAGCAATAAATTAGTATTCACAGAAAGAATTGTAGTACAATAAAATATTAGGGTTAAAGTACCTAAAGGCCTGTAACGAAAGTTGCAGGCTTTTTTTATTTTCAAAAATTAAAATAGTAAATGGAGGCTAAGCCTCCCTTTTTTTGTATGAAGATATTTTACTTGAACTGACGAAGAATAAAGGTTGCCTGCGAAATGGCCTGTCCCTGCTGGCATTTTTTAAAACGATATTGCAATTAGTGTTTTAAAGCTCTTTTTTTAATCATTCCCCCTTTTGTGTCTTTTACACTATTCATAACTACAAAAGCGTTGGGTTCTATTTTTTCAATTTCCGTTGTTAATTTGTTAAGTTCAAGCCTTGTAATTACAGTAAATACAATGTCCACATCTCTTGTTTCACCACTTCTGCCGTAACCATTTTTTCCATTGTAAACTGTAACCCCACGACCCATTTTATTGATAATCATTTGCCTTATTTCTTCACTATGAGAAGAAACTATCGTTACTCCAATATACTCCTCAATTCCTTCAACAATAAAGTCTAGTGTTTTAGATGCCGCTAAGTAGGTAATCATTGAATATAATGCAATTTCTACTCCCAAAAAGTAAGCCGCTGCTCCAAATATTAATACATTTATTACAATAATAATGTCACCAATGGTAGTGCCAAATTTGCGACTTAAAAATATTGCTAGAACTTCAGTTCCGTCAATTACAGCACCACCACGAATAGCAAAACCTATACCTGCACCCAGAAAGAAACCGCCAAAAACAGCAACTAATAAATTATCATCTGTAACATTTCGAAAAGTAACTGTGGCTAACACAATTGCAAGACCAGTTATTGCTAAAGCTGTTTTAATGGCAAACTGGTTGCCCATTATTTTATAGCCAAGTAGAATAAAAGGAATATTTACAGAAATAATTAATAAGTAAAGAGGAATTTCAGTTAAGGCAGAAATAAGTAACGAAATTCCTGTTGCACCCCCATCAATAAAATGGTTGGTTAGTAAAAAGCCCTTAAACCCAAAAGCAGCAGAGAAAATACCAATTGTAATTAATATGATGTCTTTAATGTGTCGTTTTAGAGTAATAAGGAATTCTCTATAGCTTTTTGCAAGCCTATAGCTCGACACTTCTTTTTTGTCCAAAGCTTTTTTACCCTTACCTCTAAGAGTAGTTTGAATAATAACTTGTGTCCAAAATGGATTCATATAATATTTTAAAGATTATTGTTATCTCCAAAGCGCCAGTTTTCTATACTAGAATCGAAAAGCAATAAAATGTTTCTAGTGCTACGAAAC
>JAGNRZ010000036.1 GCA_017988335.1 Ferruginibacter sp. | reverse complement strand
CATACACTAAAAAAAACTTGTTTGAATGGCCTAATCAAAAAGTTAAATATTGTCCATTTAAGTTTACAACCTATTACACATGCTAATTATGAAGAAAATTATTATTGCTTTTTGCTGCTTTATTAGCCTTATGGCTAATGCACAAATTAATCCGTATAAATATGAAGTAGTAAAAAAAGTAGAATGTAAAAAAGGGGCAGTTGTATCGGCTCATCCCCTAGCAAGCCAAGTGGGCTTATATATTTTAAAGCAAGGTGGTAATGCTATTGATGCTGCTATTGCCACACAATTAGCCTTGGCAGTTGTATACCCAGGTGCAGGTAACATAGGTGGTGGTGGCTTTATGGTGGCCCATTTAAAAAACGGTAAATCAGTTGCCATAGACTATAGAGAAAAAGCACCGGGCAAGGCACACCGAGATATGTATTTAGATGAAAAGGGGGAACCCAATTTAAGTTTATCGCAAGATGGACATTTAGCCGTAGGCGTACCAGGTACTGTGGCAGGTTTATTTGCATCGCATAAATATGGTAAGCTCCCCTTTGCCACTTTAATACAACCAGCTATTGAATTAGCCGAAAAAGGTTATGCCATAACAACTGCCGAAGCATCTTCTTTAAATAATTTAAAAGATGAATTTTTAAAATTAAACAAAGCCCCTGTTGCATTTGTAAAAAATACTGAATGGAGAGCTGGTGATACCCTCATTCAAACAGATTTAGCCAATACCTTAAAACGCATTAAAAATAATGGACAAAAAGGATTTTATTATGGCGAAACAGCCAGATTAATTGTACAAGAAATGCACAACGCTGGCGGCTTAATTAATTATGATGATTTAGAAAAATATACCGCCAAAGAAAGAACTCCACTACAGTTTACTTATAAAGGCAATACTATTATAAGTATGCCTTTGCCAAGTAGTGGTGGTATTATTATGCAACAAGTATTACGCATGATAGAACCCAATAACATTTCAAAGTTAAAATTTCAAACACCGCAAAGTGTGCAATTATTGGTGGAAGCAGAGCGTAGAGCTTTTGCTGATAGAGGAGAATATTTAGGAGACCCCGATTTTGTAAAAGTGCCTGTAAAAACATTGGTAAGTAAAAAATATCTTACAAAAAAAATGGAAACCTATAAAGCTAATATAGCTGGTAGTAGTATGGAAACAAAAGCTGGCGTTATAAAAGAAAGTGAAGAAACTACTCACATAAGCATTATAGACAACGACGGAAATGCTGTGGCCGTAACTACAACGCTTAACGGCAGTTATGGTAGCCGTACTGTAGTAAGTGGTGCTGGCTTTATTTTAAATAACGAAATGGATGACTTTAGTGTAAAGCCCGGTGTGCCTAATATGTACGGTGCAATAGGAAACGAAAAAAATGCAATTGCCCCAGGTAAAAGAATGTTGAGTAGCATGACGCCAACTATTGTTTTAAATAAAACCAAAAAACCGTTTATGGTGGTTGGCACACCTGGTGGTACTACAATTCCTACAAGTGTTATTCAAACTATAATAAACGTTATTGATTTTGGCATGAATGCCGAAGATGCTGTAAACAAACCCAAGTTTCATCACCAATGGCTACCCGACGAAGTTTTTGTAGAAAGAAATTTTGATGCCACAACAAAAACTGCTTTAGAAAAAATGGGTTACAAAATAACAACCAGAGGAGCTATTGGAAGAACTGAATTGATAATGATAAAAGCCCCTTCAACTCCACTAAAGACTATTGTAGCTGTTGGAGATAAAAGAGGGGATGATGATGCAGAGGGATATTAAGAGATTTGCGATTTTTTGATGTTTGATTTTCTTTTTTTATCGTTTAAAACATAGAGTTATGAATAGCGACCTAATCACAAACGATTTTACAGAAAATATTGATATTAGGAAAATTGATAAAAGTATTCTGCTTTCAAAAATAGTTTTATTATTAAATTCGTTATACTATTTAATTGAATTGTTTGTTTGGCTAAAGTATTTAATAGTTAATAATCCAAATGATAATGCAAAAAACTACAATCATAATCAATTAATTTTTGGGCTTATATTCATCCCTTTAGCTATTACTTTTTACATAAGTTGGTTTTGGTTCATCAAAGGAAATAAATCATTTAAACACTCTATTCAAAACAATGACTATAAAAGCTTTGACAAAGGTTATGATTTAATAAACAAATCAACAATAGCCTCAATAATAGGTAGTTTTGTAAATCTCATTGATTCATCTATTGTAAATATCTAACATAGAACTTATGTCATTAGCCTCTCACTTCCTAAATTTCACCATCACCAGAGTTTCATATTACAAAACTCTTGGCGATAAAACTTTTGAACAATTAAATGAACAAGATTTTCATTTTATGCCTAATGCCGAAAGTAACAGCATTGCTATTATTATTCAACACATGGCTGGTAACATGCTAAGCCGTTGGACAAATTTTTTAACCACAGATGGTGAAAAAGAATGGCGTAACAGAGATACCGAATTTGAAGAGCAAACACTTAATAAAGAACAATTACTTGCACTTTGGAACAAAGGCTGGGATTGTTTTTTAGGCACTTTACAAAGCCTTACCGAAGACGATTTATTAAAAACAATTACTATACGTACAGAACCTTTATTGGTGGTAGATGCTATTCAACGCCAAATGGCACACTACCCTTATCATGTAGGGCAAATTGTGTATTTGGGGCGACTGATAAAACAACAAAATTGGAAAAATCTATCGATTCCCAAAGGCAACTCTCAACAATATAATAATAATATGAAACGATAATTTAATACAACCTTTTACCTCATTTTTACTACTTTATGCACAGTTAAGCTTATTTTTACCAACAATATAATTTTATGAGGCAAGTTGTTACCATTATCAGTTTAGTTTTTTTAGTACAAATAGGTTTTGCTCAAAGCAATAAATGGGCTGTAAAGGCAGGGTACAATTACACCTCTGGCAAAGCCGTTTATGATGGAGTAAAACAAACGGTTAATTCAAAATCGGGGTTTGGCGTTGGTGTAATGGCAAAAATTCCGTTTGAAAATCAACTTATTTTCACCCCTTCTGTTGGATATAGTATGAAAGGTTTTATAGTTAACCCTAAATCAGGCGTTCCCTTAAAACACGACTTTACACTTCATTATTTCACCATCACTCCTGCATTAAGTTATGAACACACTGTAAATGATAATAGTTTCTTTTTTACAGCCGGTCCTTACTTAGGTATTACAAAATTTGGAAGGATAAAAACTACAACTGCATCGGGTACAACAAACGAAAAAATGGAGTTTGGGTATGGGGCTTATGGTATGTTCGACTTAGGATTTACAGGTGGTATTAGCTATCATTTTAATAATATGTTTGTAGAAGCTCAATACTCACCTGGTCTTACTAGCATTAATAATAATGAAGAGTTAGATAAAAGAAACCTTAAAAACACTGTTCTTAGCCTTAATATTGGCTATTATTTTAGATAATTATGCGGCTGCCGCATAAGTTTGGTATCTTATTTGCCTTTACTCGGCAATTAGTTAATTTTACACCTAATATTATCATCCTGCGTAGGCTAGCCAATATATTAAAATGGACATTGTTTATACTGCTTTTTTGGGCAGCATTTGCAGCCTTATGCTATTTTGTATACCCTCAAAATAAATGGATTTTCTATATTTTAATACTAGGGTTAGCCGTATTATTTGCCCATGTTTTTACTAAGCTAAAACATAAATTAGCTTTTTTCGCCTCTGCTATCCTACTACTTTCTTCAATTTGGTTGGCTATAAATTATACTCCCTTTCAAAATTTTTTGATAAAAAAAGTAGCTGGCACTTTATCTAAAAAATTAAAAACAAAGGTGGAGGTAAAACATGTTGACTTTAGCCTTTTTAATAAAATGCTTATTGAAGGAGTGTTGGTTGAAGATAAAAAGAAAGATACCTTACTATATGCTGGTACTGCCAAAGTAAATATTACCGATTGGTTTTTTATGAAAGATGAAGCCACTTTACATTATGTAGGCTTAAGCAACACAGTTGTAAATTTAAACAGAACAGATAGCGTATGGAATTATCAATTTATAGTTGATTATTTTGATAGCCCAAGTACAGGCAAAAAAAAGAAAAAAGGTTTACAGTTAGATTTAAAGGTAGTGGAAATAGAAAACCTTCGTTTTAATAAAATAGATGGATGGATTGGTAAAGATTTAATTGCATCTGTGGGCAAGCTAGATGTGGATGCAAAAGATATTGATTTTGATGGCAAAAAAATTGACATCAATACTATAAAACTAGTAACCCCACTTTTTGCACAAAATAATTATACTGGTAATAGAGATAAGTTAGGCATTAAAAAAATACCTTCTGTAGATACCGTAACCATCCCCACAAAATACAAATGGAATAACGATGAATGGGTAATTAATGTAAAAGAAATAACTTTAAAAGATGGAACATTTAAAAACGATAAGGAAACAGAACGATTAGCCTACACCGATAAATTTGATGGACAGCATTTACTATTTACAAACATAAATGGCAGTTTAAAAAATGTACAATTTTTGCATGATACCGTTTCTACCAATTTAAGTTTAACTACAAAAGAAAGAAGTGGTTTTGAAATAAAAAAGATTGATGCCTTTTATAAATTAACTCCGGATATGATGGAGTTTAATCAATTAGATTTAGTTACCAATAAAAGCCGCCTTAGCAATTACTATGTAATGCGTTACAATAATTTTAACGACGACATGAGTGATTTTTTACATAGTGTAAGGCTAGAAGGTAAATTTGAAAATAGTAAAGTACATAGCGATGATATTGCCATATTTGCTCCAAATTTAAAAACATGGAACAGGCAATTTGATATTAGTGGCAATGCTAGAGGCACTATAGATAATTTAGTTACAAAAAATATCTTGATTAAAAGTGGCAACACCACTATTGATGGCGATATTGCATTACGAGGCTTACCCGATATCAACAATACTTTTATTGATTTTAAAAGCCGAGATTTAAAAACCACCTATGGCGATTTAGTTACTATTATTCCATCGCTTAAAAAAGTAACACAGCCACAACTTAGCAAGTTAGGCAACATACGTTTTAAAGGTAATTATGTAGGTTTTATAAATGACTTTGTGGCATACGGTGATATTAATACCAACCTTGGCAATATTAATGCAGACATAAATATGAAATTGCCCGAAGGTGGTACTCCTATTTATTCAGGTAAAATAATTACAAACTCATTTAACTTAGGTAGCTTTTTAAATACAAAAACATTAGGCAATATTACTGTTAATGGTAAAATAAAAGGAAAAGGTTTTACCGCTTCAACTGTAAATCTTGATTTTGATGGCACAGTAAAGCAAGTGCAACTTTTAAATTATAATTATCAAAACCTTACGGTAAAAGGTACACTCAATAAAAAATTATTTAAAGGCAATTTTGATGTTAACGACCCCAACCTTGTGGTAAAAGAAGCCACAGGAATAATTGATTTTAACGATAAAAATCCTTCATTTAACCTAGATGGTTTTGTACAAAAAGCCAACTTGCAAAAACTGGGTATCACTAATGATGACTTTGCTGTAAAAGGCAAATTAAATTTAAACTTTAAAGGCAAAACAGTTGATAACTTTTTAGGTGATGCCGATATTAGCGATGCATTGGTAACGCATAATGGTAGCACAATGTCGCTAACTAATTTTCATTTATCATCTACCATTGAAAATGGTGTAAAAACTTTAGCCATTAGTAGTAACGATGCAGAAGGCACCATAAAAGGCGATTTTAATATTGAACAATTGCCCAATGCTTTTTCTTTATTACTTAACAAATATTACCCTAGTTATTTTAAAAAACCTACTCGTAAATTAAGTAATCAAAATTTTAGTTTTGATATTAAAACAAAACAAGTAGATGAATATGTACAACTACTTGATAAAAGATTAAAAGGATTTAATAACGCAACTTTTAATGGTAGTTTAAAAATACCTGGCGATGAGTTAACCCTTACGGCTAACATACCAGAGTTTAGCTATGATGGAAAAACATTTGTAAACACTCAATTAAATGCTGTAGGTACTGGTGATACATTAACCACTATTATTAATGTGGATGATATTGGCTTTAATGAAAACGATAGTTTGCATTTGCCTCAAACACAATTAAAACTTGTTTCAGCTAAGGATATAACAAGCTTAAACCTTACCACTAGTGCATCAAAAACATTAAGCGATGCAAAATTAAATGCCAGCATACAAACATTAACAGATGGCGTAAAAATTAAAATATCTCCATCTTCATTTATATTAAATGATAAAAAATGGAATTTAGAAAAAGATGGAGAGTTAACTATTAGTCAATCTACCATTGGTGCCAGTGAAATTAAATTTACACAAGGTGAACAAGCCATAACCATTTTTACAAAAGAAAATGATATTACTGGCAAGCCAGATGTTGTCGCCGATCTTAAAAATGTAAACATTAACGACTTTACACCTTTCATAAAAAAAATACCAAGGCTTGAAGGTTTAGTAAATGGTACTGTAACTTTAGAAGACCCATTTGGAAAACCATTTATAACGTTTGAAGGTGATGCTGAAAATTTTGTTTTTGAAAACAACACTATTGGTAAAATAAAATTAAAAACAGATTACAATACATCTTCTGGCTTAATACGTTTTAAAGCAAATACAGATGAGGAAAATTATAAGTTTGATATAGAAGGTGATTATAACACTAAAGATTCTTTAAACAACAACCTAAACCTTGCCTTTTTATCAGAACGATTTAAACTTAGTTTATTAGAAACATACCTAGGCACAATATTTAGCAATATGGATGGTAATGTGGTAAGCGATTTAAAAATTAATGCAGGCAAAAAAGGAAGTACAGTTACAGGAAGCACTACTATTACCGATGGTTCATTAAAAGTAAATTATACGCAGGTTACTTATAAATTTAATAATGAAACTATCATTTTCAATCCTGATGAAATTGATTTAGGCACCATGGTATTAAAAGATACCATGGGCAACAATGCTTTAGCCAGTGGTAAAATGTATCACAACTTTTTTCAAGATTTTGAATTTGATAATGTAAGACTAAACTCTGATAGATTACTGTTATTAAACACCACTAAAAAAGATAACAGCCAGTTTTATGGCAAAGTTATTGGTAATGCCAAAATGAAAATTAGCGGCCCCATTACCGATATGAGAATGGATATTGATGGTGAACCCTCTTTAAATGATTTAGATAGCAATCATATTTATATACCTAGTTCTACAGGTAAAGAATCTGGCGGAGTTGACTATATAGAATTTATACAATTTGGTACTAAAATGGAAGACTTGGGCAAAGGCAAACAAGGCACAAACATTTTAGTAAATATGGATTTAAAAACAAACCCTACTTGTAAAATAGATGTGATTTTAGATGAGGAAACAGGTGATATTATTAAAGGTAGAGGAAATGGTAATTTAAAAATAAGAGTAGGTACAAAAGAAAATATGAGCATCCGTGGTATTTATAATATTACCGGTGGCGAATATACTTTTAACTTTCAAACCTTCTTACAAAAATATTTTACAATTACAGGAGGTACTATTAATTGGAATGGCGATCCATACAAAGCAGCCATTAATATTAAAGCAAACTACTTAGCCAAAAATGTAGATGTAGGTAATATTATTTCATCGAAAGATTTTAAGCAAAAAGAGAATATTAATATCCTTTCTACATTAACCGGTGAGTTACAAAAGCCGATTATTAATTTTGAATTTGTGCCAGAGGGTGATTTAAAAAATGATTATATAGCCCAAAAATATTTAGATGATTTAAGAACTAATCCTAATGAAATGAATAAGCAAATAGTAAGTGTACTATTATTCAATTCTTTTATTAATGATAACCAAAATTTCTTAAGTGGTAACAATGTAGCAGGTTTAGCTACAAATACTATTGGTGGTATTGTATCTAATTTAATTACCAGCTCATTAAATAAACAATTAGAAAGAGCAACTAATGGTGTGCTAAGTGTATATGCTGATATTAATGCTGGCATTGGTAACGACTTAAATACACAGGTAGCACAATTTCAAGCTAATTTAAAGGCTGGATTTAAAATTTTATTAAGCAGTCGTTTTCAATTTATAATTGGTGGCACACTGGACTATAATAATCCGTATGCACAACTTGCAAGAAGAGGACTAATAACACCAGACCTTTCACTTGAGTGGTTGGTAAATAAAAATGGTTCTATTAGAGTGGTAGGTTTTAACCGTACCAGCACCGATTTAAATTTAGGCCAACGTAACCGTACCGGTGTAAGCCTTACCTACCGTAAAGATTTTAATAAATTGAGTGATTTATTTAAAGGAAAGAAGAAGGCTAAATAGTCTGTGGTCAGAGGTCAATGGTCAGTATTTATCAAACTGCTCCAACTCATGCCCTAATTTATCTTTTTTTGTTTGCAAATATTTTTCGTTGTGTGGGTTGCTTTTTATTTCAATACCTACGGTATCTACAACTTCTAATCCATAACCCAATAAGCCTGCTCTTTTACGAGGGTTATTACTAATCAATTTCATCTTACTTACATTTAGGTGTCGCAAAATTTGAGCTCCTACGCCATAATCTCTTTCATCCATACCAAAGCCTAGTTCTACATTAGCTTCCACCGTATCTCTACCATTTTCTTGTAGCTTGTAAGCTTTTAATTTATTTAGTAACCCAATACCTCTACCCTCTTGATTCATATATAAAACCAACCCCTTTCCTTCTTGCTCAATCATTTGCATAGCAAAGTGTAATTGGTCGCCACAATCGCAACGGAGGCTGCCCAAAATATCTCCAGTTACACAGCTACTATGTACCCTTACTAATACAGGCTCATCTTTTTTCCAATCGCCTTTTTTTATGGCTAAATGCACTTCGCCGGTATTAATTTGGCTAAAGGCTATTAATTCAAAATTGCCATACTTGGTGGGCATTTGCACTCTTTCTTCTTCTGTAATAAGCGATTCATGATTTAGTCTATACTCAATTAAATCTTTAATAGAAATAATTTTAAAATCAAACTTTTTAGCAATTTCCAAAAGCTCTGGTAGTCTTGCCATAGTACCATCTTCATTCATTATTTCTACCAAAGCCCCAGCAGGCTCCATACCAGCTAACCTAGCTAAGTCTATTGTAGCTTCAGTATGCCCAGTACGGCGTAAAACGCCACCTTGTTTTGCTTTAAGTGGGAAAATATGTCCCGGCCTACCCAAATCTTGTGGTGTAGTGCTTGGGTTTATTAAAGCTTGTATGGTTTTAGCTCTATCTTGTGCAGAAATGCCCGTTGTACAGCCATTACCCAATAAATCTACACTTACGGTAAAAGCAGTTTCGTGGCTAGTCGTATTTTTAGCTACCATTGGTTGTAAATCAAGCTGTCGGCATCTTTCTTCAGTTAAGGCAACGCAAATTAATCCTCTACCCTCTTTACTCATAAAATTCACCAATTCTGGGGTTACATTAGCTGCTGCAGTCACAAAATCGCCTTCATTTTCTCTATCTTCATCATCAACTACTATAATTAATTTGCCTTTTTTAATATCTTCAATTGCACTTTCTATCGAGTCTAGCATATTTTCATCTTATTTGAGTGGCAAAGTTACCTTATTTGCCAATTGTGTTTAAAAATTTAGAATATATTATAAATAGATTAAATACTGGCGTATTATCTAATTATTACCTAATAGTTTGTTAATAAAAGTTGGCTGTATTTCGGTAATAATTTGCTTTCTTTGCAGCGTAAAAAACAAAAACTATGTATTTTAAGAAAATTTTATCATTTTTTATTGCTTTTGTAGCAATGGCTATGATGGCTAAAGCACAGGTAACTACTAGTGGATTAGCTGGTACTGTAAAAAACAATAAAAATCAAGCATTGGTTGGTGCTACCATTACTGCAACCCATGTGCCAACAGGTACAGTTTATAAGGTTCAAAGTAGAGCTAATGGTAGATTTGATATTACAAACATGAACAGTGGCGGTCCCTACAAAATTGAGGTAAGCTATGTTAATCATGATATGGAGTCAAAGGAAGATGTATTTTTAGATTTAGGAGATATTTATCGTACAGATTTTGCTCTAAATCCTAAATCAACTTCATTAACCGAAGTTACCGTTACTGCAAGAAGCAGAAATGATGTTAATGCTAAAGGTGGAACATCGGTAGCAATAGGAAGAGAAAAATTAGACAATACAACTGCTGTGGGTAGAAACATTGCAGATTATGTAAAAGTTATTCCTTTTGCAAAAACATTAAATGGCAATGAAGGTGCTGTTACTATTGCTGGTCAAAATAATAGATACAACTCTTTTTATATTGATGGTGCTATTAATAACGATGTTTTTGGTTTAGCAAATTCTGGTACAAATGGTGGACAAACAGGAGCTTCTCCAATTTCAATTGATGCTATTGATCAATTCCAAGTAATGATTTCTCCATACGATGCATCGGTAGGTAATTTTACTGGTGGTGGTATTAATGCTATTACAAAAGGTGGTACAAATAATATTGAAGGTTCAGTTTACTATTTCATGAGAAATGAAAAGTTAGCTGGGAAAAATCCTTTACAACGTAAAGATACTGCTCAACGTTTTCCTGCATTTAACAATAAAACCTATGGTTTTAGAGTAGGTGGACCAATCATTAAAAATAAATTATTCTTTTTTGTAAGTGCTGAACAACAAAGAGATGAAACACCTCAACTTTTTGATTTTGCTACTTATAGAGGAAATACAAATACTACTGCTGGTATTGATGCTCTTAAAAGTTTTGTAAAAACTACTTATGGGTATGATATGGGAGATTATTTAGCTACAACAAGAAAATTAGATGTAGATAGAATAACAACAAAATTTGATTGGAATATTAGTAGCAAACATAGATTAACAGTAAGTGGTCGTTATAACAAGGCTATTGCTAATAATCCAAGTTTAAGTTCTAGCACAAGCATCAATTTTAGCAATGGTGGTGTTTATTTTCCAAATAGAACAACATCTGGTTCAGTTGAATTAAAGAGTACACTTTCTAAAAATATAAGTAACAAATTATTAGCTACATACTCTGATGTATTAGATGATAGAAGTATTGTAGGTGATCCATTCCCAAGAGTTACTTTAAACGATGGAAGTGGTAGTATTATTTTTGGTGGAGAAAATAGCTCTACTCAAAATTTACTTACTCAAAAGAATTTAAGTATTGTTGATAATGTTAAATGGAACATTAATAACCACTCGATAACTGCTGGTGTAGATTTTGAGAAATTTAGTGTATATAATGTATTTATTCAAAATACTTATGGTAACTATAACTATGGAACAACTGGTACAACTTCTGGTGTACAAAAGTTTTTAGCTAATAATGTAAATGCTACATCTTATACATTAGGCTTCCCTAATACAGATAAGTTTTTAAATGATGGTACTGGTGCTGGAGCAAAATTTGATGCCGTAAAACTAGCTTTCTTCTTAAACGATGAAATAAAAGTAGGTAGCAACTTAACTCTTAATGTAGGTATTAGAGCAGATAAGTGGAGTTTCCCAACTACACCTTATACCGATAAATTTACTAATGATAGTGCTTTAGTTCAATATGCTAAATACTACGATTTAAAAGGTGCCCGTTCTGGTTTAAAACCAACTTTCCCAATTGCAATTTCTCCAAGATTAGGTTTTACATATAAAATACCTGAAGAAGGTGTTACTATTCGTGGTGGTGTAGGTATGTTTACAGGTCGTATGCCTTTAGTATGGCCAGGTGGTACTTACAATAACAATGGTTATTATGTAGGTGGTTACTCTGCAAACTCAACAGCTTTAAATACTATTCGTTTTAGATGGAATCCTAATGATATCGTTAATAGCGTTTGGACTCCTACACAAGTAGGTCAAGGTTTTACAAAAGGTCCTTTGAACTTAATTGCAAAAGACTTTAGAATGCCTAAAATTTTAAGAAGCTCTTTAGGTTTTGATAAGAATTTTGGTAGTGGTTGGACAGGTACTTTTGAAGTATTAGGTACTAAAAATATTAACGAAGTACATTATACTAACTTAAATGTATTGCCTGCAATTGGCGTTTCTGTAGGTCCAGGTTCACGTACTGTATATGGAGTAAATGGTAGTGCTGCTGCCACTGTACCTATTACTAATAATGGTACTGGTACAAACCCTTACGATAATGCTATTTTAGTTTCTAACAATCCTGGTAAAAAAGGATTTGCATATAACTTAAACATTGGTATTGAAAAAAGAACTAGAAATGGCTTTAATTTCAGTGGTTCATACTCTTACGGAAACTCACAAGTGGTTAATGAAGGAACAAGCTCAGTTAACTTAAGCCAATGGCGTTTTATTGAATCAGTAAACGGTAGAAACAACCTTTCTCGTAGTGCATCTGACTTTGATCAAGCTCACAGAATTTTAGGTACAATATCTAAGAAGTTTAAATACTTTGGTGGTAAAATGGCAACTACAATTGCTTTAACTTATATTGGTCAAAGTGGTTCTCCACTTAGCTATGTATATGCAAATGGAAGTATGACAAGAGATGATGGTACTGGTGGTGGAAATGATTTAATTTATATCCCTACAGCATCTGAATTACAAGCACAAACTTTCTTAACTAATACTACAGGTGGTGTAACTTATACAGCACAACAACAAAAAGATGCTTTGGAAGCTTATATTTCTAAAGACAAATATTTAAGTAAAAACAGAGGTAAATTTGCTGATAGAAATGGTGCTAGACTGCCTTTTTCTAACAACTTAGATTTGAAACTTACACAAGATTTTTCTCTTAAATTAGGTAAGAAAACATACCAATTACAATTAACTTGGGATGTTTACAACTTTACTAATATGATTGATAGAAATGCAGGCAAACAATACTTTGCAAGTAACGACCAATTTGGTTTAGTACAATTTGCTGGTTATGTAGCAGCAAATAATTTAACTCCACAATATCGTTTTACACCAACAATTACAAATCCTTACAACTTTAATAACTCTGCTACGCCAGGTTATGCAAACAGATGGATTAGTCAAATTGGCTTAAGATTTAACTTTAAATAGTAATTTACTACTTTAATAAAAAAACCACGAATTTAAAATTCGTGGTTTTTTTATGTTTAATACTATACATCAATCATCAACCTCACTATTAATTCCCCAACCCCATTTTAAAAATGTTGGAAAAGCTTTTGCCCAGGTAGCTACATCATGCTTACCATCTTTTAACTCCAAGTATTTTACACTTTTTGTTTTGTTGTAACCTTTATTTTCAAGCTCTTCAATTAAGCATACCGTATCATCAATGGCATCAATTACACCATTATTATTTCTATCTGCAGTTTCATCTTTTGTACCCACTTCAAAGAAAAATTGTAGCCAAGGGGCATAATTACCTTCTCTAATTTGTCGGTGCATTATTCTATCAGTATTTTCATCAAAGTCTTCATCGTCTTGGTCTTTATCTCTCCACCAAAAACTTCCACTAAATACACCTACTTTAGTAAATTCTACCGCATGGTTCCATACAATATCTAATGCACACAAACCGCCTAAGGAAAACCCGGCATAAGCCTTTTCCCTAAATGATTTTACAGCATAGGTTTTTCGAATAAAAGGCAGTAATTCTTCAAAAATAAATTTGGTAAACAAGGCTGCTTTAGCTCCTCTACCCTTATAATCTAAATATTTAGCAGTACCGTATTCATTTTTTCTATCGGAGGCACAGTGTATGCCTACTGCAAACAATGCAGGTATATTACTTTCTGCATACAAATTTTCAAGTATGTTTTCAAATTTCATGGTTACCAAATCTTGCCCATCATTTACCAATAAAAGTGGCATTCCATTGTAATCGCTTATTTCATTGGGCAAATAAACATCTATAATAACATCCCTTAAAAGCTTTTTAGAAGAAATAGTGTGTTGTTCAATTATCACCTTTTGCAGTTGCTCTTTCATCATATAAGTATCAAAAATAAGAAAAGCATAGCGATTGTTAAGATTAGAAATGCATAAACATTATTTTTTTTATAGAAAACAAAAAAATATATTTGAATAAGTAATTATTTAAAACCCAAAAAAATAATGTTTATGAAGAAAATAGGAATGTTATATGGCAAGGAAAGAAGTTTTCCTGAAGCTTTTGTTGCAAGAGTAAACAGTAAAAATGTACCGGGCATTATTGCTGAGCCTGTAAAAATTGATAAAGTAATGCAAGGTGAGCCTAGCGGCTATGCAGTAATTTTTGATAGAATAAGTCAAGACGTACCTTTTTACAGAGCCTTTTTAAAAAATGCAGCACTTTGTGGTACAACTGTAATTAACAATCCATTTTGGTGGAGTGCAGATGAAAAATTTTTTAATAACTGCCTAGCTACAAAAATTGGAGTGCCTGTACCCAAAACTGTTATTTTACCAAGTAGAGATTTACCACCCGATACAGGTGAAGAAAGCTTTAGCAATCTATCTTATCCGTTAGATTGGGATGGCATTTTTAAATACATTGGCTTCCCTGCTTACATGAAACCCTTTGCTGGCGGTGGTTGGAAAAGTGTTTATCAATTAAACAGTATGGAAGAATTTTTTGAAAAACATGCAGAAACTGAGCAATTGGTAATGATGTTACAAGAAGAAATTAAGTTTGAAGAATATTATCGTTGTTATTGTATTGGTCGTAAACATGTACGTATTATGCCTTACGAACCTCGTAACCCACACCACTTACGCTATGTTGCCGATTTTAAACCTACGCCAGAAAAGTACAAAGAAATGGAAGACATTGTACTACGTATTTGTAATTACTTAGGCTACGATTTTAATACCGTAGAGTTAGCAGTACGTAACGGAGTGCCTTATGCCATTGACTTTTGCAATCCTGCACCAGATGCAGATGTTAACAGTGTAGGACAAGAAAATTTTGACTGGGTAGTTGAATGCTTGGCAAACTATGCAATTGAAAAAGCATTAGAAAATGATGCTAATGTAGATAATGCAACTTGGGGAGAATATATAAAGAGAAGTGTTACAAAAGAGAAGCTGTATTAATGGATAATGTGTTAACGAATAATGGATAATTGATTCTATTCATTAATGCTTTCAATTTAGTAATACACTTTATACCTAAAACATTATCAATTATCAACTAAACAACTATCAATTAAACAATGGCAAACTTATCATACAAACATTTTACACTGGGTGTTGAAGAAGAATACATGGTGATAGACCCTATTACAAGGGAACTTAAAAGCCATGAACAAAAAATTGTACATGAAGGGCAAAAAGTAATAAAAGACAAAGTAAAGGCAGAAATGCACCAAGCTGTTGTAGAAGTAGGTACAGATATTTGCCAAGATGTAGATGAAGCTTTTATTGACGTTGGCACTTTACGCAAAACAATTAGTGGCATTGCAGAAAGCCTTGGCTTATGGGTAGGCGCTAGCGGTACACACCCTTTTAGCCATTGGGAAAGTCAGTTAATTACTGAGCATGTACGGTATAATGAAATTGTAAACGAATTACAAGAAGCTGCCCGTAGTAACTTAATTTTTGGTTTGCATGTGCATGTGGGTATGGAAAATAGAGAGATGGCTATTCACATTGCTAATAGTGCCAGATATTTTTTACCTCATATTTATGCGTTAAGTACCAACTCTCCATTTTGGGAAGGTAGAACCACAGGTTATAAAAGTTTTAGAACAAAAGTTTTTGATAAATTCCCTCGTACTGGCATACCTGATTATTTTGAAAGTATAGAAGCCTACGATAATTACATAAAGCTTTTGGTAAAAACAAATTGTATTGATAATGCAAAAAAAATATGGTGGGATTTAAGAGTACATCCATTTTTTAACACCGTAGAATTTAGAATTTGCGATGTACCCATGACGGTACAAGAAACCATTACCATTGCGGCATTATTTCAAGCTATTTGTGCTAAGCTATACAAATTGCGTACACAAAATTTAAACTTTATGATGTACAGCCGTGCCTTAATTACCGAAAATAAATGGAGAGCAGGCAGATATGGCATTGATGGAAGTTTAATAGATTTTGGTAAAGAAAGCGAAGTAAACACCCGTATTTTAATTTACGAATTACTTGATTTTATTGATGATGTAGTACCGCATTTAGGTAGCCGCCATGCAGTGGCTAATGTACATAAAATGCTTGAAGCAGGAACTGGAGCTGACAGGCAGCTAAAGGTATATCAAGAAAAAAACAACTTTATTGATGTGGTAGATTTAATTCATAATAGCTTTTTATCGGGGATATAATAACTATTAGATAATACAAATAAAAAAGTTTCATTGAAAAATGAAACTTTTTTATTATTTAGTGACCTCGTTAGGATTCAAACCTAAAACCTTCTGATCCGTAGTCAGATGCTCTATTCAGTTGAGCTACGAAGCCTTTTTTAGGACTGCAAATATACAGTTTTTTGGAATTTAGCCAAAATAATCATAAGCCTTAATTAGTATCTTTTTTAAGCAAATGAGAAATTGAATATTTAAGCAATTAGCGATAAGCAATTCGTACTATTCTTTTTAACCACAGATTAAGGGATTAATTTCACAGATAAACACAGATTACAAAAATGTATCAGACTACCGTAGTTTTAAAAACTACGGTAGTCTTTATATACACATAAAACACAGATTACAAAAATCCGTTAATCTGAGTGTCTTTAATCTGTTTAATCTGTGGTAAAAAAAATTTACTTTTACTCCATGCAAATTCAATTTTGGAGTATTGGTAAAAAAAATGAAAGTTATGTAGATGAAGGCATTGCCCTTTTTACTAAACGCATTAGTCATTACTACAAAGTAGATTGGAAAATAATTGCAACGGCTAAAAATGCTGCTTCACTTAGTAACGAAGATGTAAAAACCGAAGAAGGAAAAATAATTTTAAACCAATTACAAAAAGATGATTATTTAATTTTATTAGATGAAAGAGGTAAAAATTTACATAGCGAAGATTTAGCCAATATTTTACAACAACGCAACAACGACAGTACCAAACAACTTATTTTTTTAATTGGTGGTGCTTTTGGCGTAAGTGATGATGTAGTGAAAAGAGCCAATTTTAAATGGAGCTTAAGTAATTTAGTTTTTCCACATCAATTGGTAAGGCTTATCTTAGCAGAGCAAGTGTACAGAGCTTGTACAATAAATAAGAACGAAAAATATCACCATGTATAATGTACGATGTTAGATGTATGTTGTACTATGTAAAATAATTTTTTATGAATGACTTTTCGCTTTTCCCAGTAACCTTTATTATTATAGGCATTACTGTTGCCATTTCTTTAATTGCCTTTAACAATGCAGAGGTTAGAAGCAAAGCCTTATTTTATCCCTATGCCATGCAACAGCCAGGTGAGTATTATAGATTTTTAAGCCATGGTTTTATACATGCCGATTATATCCACTTGTTTTTTAACATGTTTACGTTGTATCAATTTGGAAGATTGGCTGAAGTAGTATTGTTTAACAAAACACAATATGTTTTACTGTATGTTACTGCATTGATAGCCTCTTCAATTTTTGATTTTATAAAACAGAAAAACAACTCTGGGTATGCTGCATTGGGTGCATCGGGTGCAGTTTCTGCAGTGCTATTTGCATCAATAATTTTAGACCCATGGGAAAAAGGTGTAGCAATTTTTGGAGTTATAGCATTACCAAATTTAGTATTTGCCATATTGTACTTGGTTTACTGTGCTTACATGGAAAAACGTGGCGGTGATAATATTGGGCATGGTGCACATTTATGGGGAAGTGTTTGGGGCTTTGTATTTACAGCTATAGTACGACCAGATTTATTCAAAGGTTTTTTAGAAAAGCTTATGAATCCTCACTTTTAATTTGGCTAAAACTTATTTCCAAAATTTGCTTTGTATTTTCTGTAACCTTAAATCTATTATCTATACGCATACCTATAACCCAAAGTATTTTTTTATTACTTTCTATTACCCAAACATTTTCTTTTTGGGCAATGGATAATTTGTTATCAATAAAAAAGCGACTTAGTTTTTTCTTATGCATCATGCCTAAAGGGTAAAAATAATCGCCTTGTTTCCATTTGCGTAGCAGCAGGGGGAAAGTTATTTTTGAGGCATCCAGTTGAACATTGAATATTGAATGTTGAATATTGAATATTGAATTTATTTTAAACTGAAGTTCACCATTTTCAAAACAAACTTTTTTATCCGTTTCTTCTATTAAAATATTAACCGCCTCATTTGTATTTTTTGGAGAGATGATTAGCCATTTTCTATTCCTAATTATTCTATGAGTAGTTGATTGAATATATTTGCCACTTTCAGCATTCAACAAGCTTATAATATCATTAGTTTGTAAAGCTGTAAAACCAAATTCTTTTACAATTTCATAAATAATAGTAGGCAAAGGCTTTGCTTTAGCCAATTTTAAAACAGGAATATGTATTTCGTTACCCTTTACTTCACACAGTTTTAGTTTATGCAAATCAACAGCCTGATTGTATAACTCTTCTACTTCCGTCATTCTATCTATGTTATGTAAAATATTTTCTTGGGTTTGCGGAAATATTTTTTGAATACTTGGAATTAATTCGTTTCTAAAATAATTACGAGTATAATCGTTTTGAGCATTGGTACTATCTGTTACAAAAGTTAAATTATTTTCAACGGCATATTGTTCTATTTCACTTCTTTTAGCAAATAAAAGTGGACGAATAATTTTATTCACCTTCGGTAATATCCCTCTTAATCCTTTTACACCTGTACCTCTAAAAAAATTCATTAGTACAGTTTCAATGTTGTCGTTGGCATGATGAGCTGTAAGGATGTACGATGTACGATGTACGACATTACTATTTTCTAAAGTTGAACATCGAATTTCTTCAAACCATTGATATCGTAAATTTCTGGCAGTTTCTTCAATAGATGTTTTATTTGTTGCAGCTGCTGCATTGGTATCAAATTGTTGTACAAATATTTCTACTTTATACTTTGCAGCTAAATCTCTTACAAATTTTTCATCCCTATCACTCTCTGCCCCTCTTAATTGAAAATTACAATGTGCAATAGCAAAATCAAATTTGGCTTGGTGGCAAAGCTCACACAACACTACACTATCTACTCCGCCACTTACGGCTAATAGCAATTTATCTTTTGCGGTGAAAAGATGGTGTTGTTTAATGTATTGTTTAAAGTTGTTTAGTAAGTTCATTTAGCCCTGTCCCCTAAAGGGGAACTTAGATTTAATGTTTATAATAAAATATTAAGTTAGATGAACTCATACGCTTCGATAAAAGTTCAATAAAGATATACTGTACAAGAGTGCGACGCCAATGAAGTTGATAAAATAACTTATGCTTGTAACCAAAGACCTCACCCCAACCCCTCTCCAAAGGAGAGGGAACTCGAAGTAGCACTCCATACAACAATCTATTTTAGAAATTTTGCAAGCATCTTTTTTTGTTTTTTAAGTTCCCCTTTTGGAACATCCCGATTATTTCGGGAAGGGGCGGAGGGGCTTCCTACTCCTCCACATCTTCCTTTGCACCCATCAACTCATTGTAACTATGCATATCGCCTGCCTTTTTTGCTTCTTGCATTCCTCTTTCGTAAATTCTTATGGCCTTATCAAAATCTCCTGCCCTTTCTAGCAACTTGCCTAAATGGTAGTAACTGCCCACGTAGGTAGGCTCTCTCAGTAGCAATTCGTTAAATAGGTTTCTTGCCTCTTCATCGTTGCCAATTTTTATATATTCAAGTGCTAGTGCATGCTGCAAAAAGCTATCCTTGTCATTTTGTTTAAGATATTCCAACAATTTCTCTATTCTGCTCAAATTTTTAATTATTAATTTTTAATTATTAATTATGACTTCTTATCTTTGCATTAGTTGCATAAACAACTATTTAAAACACTCTATATTTGCAGTATGAAAATTTTAGTTTGTATAAGTAAAACTCCCGATACAACGGCAAAAATAGCCTTTGCAGACAACAACACAAAGTTTGCAGCCGATGGAGTTCAGTGGATTATAAATCCTTACGACGAATGGTATGCTTTAGTAAGAGCTATTGAGCTTAAAGAAGCTAACCCTGCCGCTACTATTAGCTTAGTAACCGTTGGCGGTGCCGATGCTGAACCTATTATTCGTAAAGCCCTTGCCCTTGGTGGCGATGATGCTATTCGTATTAACAGCGAAAGCCATGATAGCTATACCATTGCCAGCCAAATTGCTGCAGTGGCAAAAGAAGGTGGTTACAATTTAATTTTTACGGGTAAAGAAACCATAGACTACAACGGTTCGTCAATTGGCGGAATGGTGGCAGAATTGCTTGACATGCCTTACATTTCATTAGCTACAAAATTTGATATTGATGGCAATACTGCTACTATAGTAAGAGAAATTGAAGGAGGTGAAGAAACTAATAAAGCCGATTTACCATTGGTAGTTAGTTGCCAAAAAGGTATGGCAGAACAACGCATTCCAAATATGAAAGGAATTATGGGTGCTAGAACAAAACCTTTAAAAGTTGTTGAGCCAGTTGCTGTTGATGCATTAACAAGCGTAGCAAGTTTTGATTTACCTCCTGCAAAAGCTGGAGTTAAATTAGTGAGTGCTGATACGCCTGAGGAGTTGGTGAGGTTGCTGCATGAAGAGGCGAAAGTATTCTAATTTATAATGGATAATTGATTAATGGATAATATTTTAGATTTACACATTGTTACAAAATCAATTACTACATTATGAAAGAAAATATTTTAAAAGACAAGAGTTTTGCATTTGCAGTAAGGATGGTTAATCTATACAAATTTTTGAAAAAAGAACATGGCGAATATATAATATCGCAACAATTAATAAGAAGTGGTACATCGGTTGGTGCAATTGTAAGAGAGGCTGAACATGCTGAAAGTTTGAAAGATTTTATACACAAACTTAGTATTGGTTTAAAAGAAGCAAATGAATCAAAGTATTGGCTTGATTTACTTTTTGCAACTGATTTTATAAATAAAAAGATGTACGAATCTTTAAATAATGATTGTGAGGAATTGCTAAAATTATTAATAGCCAGTGTAAAAACGAGTAAACGAAAAATTAAATAAATTATCAATTATCCACTAAAAAATTATCCATTAATTTATGGTACTAGTATATATAGATTTAACAGAAGGCAAACTTAAAAAATCTGCATTTGAAGTAGCATCGTATGCAGCAGAAACAGCTAAGCTTTTAGGCACATCTGCACAAGCATTAGTAATTGGTGATAGCAGCGATGATTTAAGTAGCCTTGGCAAATACGGTATTTCAAAAGTTAATACCATAGCTGGTAATCATGCTTTTGATGCACAAAGTTTTGCAAAAGCTATTGCTGATGCTGCAACACAATTAAATGCAACTGTTGTTGTGTTTAGCAACAACTTAAATGGTAAAGCAC
>JAGNRZ010000168.1 GCA_017988335.1 Ferruginibacter sp. | reverse complement strand
TGGCGATAGTTTGTCAACTTCATCTATTAGATGTAGTATGGATAGTGCTCATAATACTGATGCTGCAAAATTTATTATAGGAAATATTATAAAGGCAAAAGGAATATGCACAGGATTTAATGCTGATGAAATGTTGGGTTCCGATGTTATTTTAAACAGATGTACAATTAAATAAAAAAAAATAAAAACAATCAAATGAAAAAGATATTATTAGGACTATTATGTTTTGTATTTGCTTTAAACAGTAAAGCACAAGAAAAATATTTTACTAAAACGGGTAAAATTAATTTTAAAGCTACAGCACCATCATCACCAGAAAAGATTGAAGGGCTAAACAAAAGTGTTACCTGCGTAATTGATAGTAAAACTGGTGCTATTCAATTTTCTGCATTAATGAAAGGATTTGAGTTTGAGAGAGCTTTAATGGAGGAGCATTTTAATGAAAATTATGTAGAGAGTACAAAGTACCCTAAAGCAGAATTTAAGGGCCAGATTACTAACAATGCAGATGTAAACTATATTAAAGACGGTGTTTATGCAGTAAAAGTTTTAGGTAAATTAACTATGCATGGCGAAACAAAGGATGTAGCAACTGATGGCAAAGTAAATATAAAAAATGGTAAAGTAACAGTTAGTTCTAACATTACTATTGCACTTGCAGACTATAAAATTTCTATTCCATCGCTAGTGGCTGATAAAGTTTCTAAAACTGTAACTATAAGTGTGGATTGCAATTTAGAAGTATTTAAGAAATAATACACAACCCCAATAAAAATCCAAGAATGAAAAAAATATTTTATGTTATCTATACTTTTAGCGTAGTTTCTTTTTTACCCACTAAGCTATTTGCACAAGATGATTTATTAGCTATGGTAGGTGAAGATAAACCAACTAAAGAACTTGTAAAGTACGCCTTTAAATCTCCCAGAGTAATTAATGCACACTCCATGGAGTTTTTAAATCCTGGTACATTAGATTTTAGAATCTTACATAGGTTTGGCCAACTAGACCAAGGATATAAAAATTTCTTTGGTTTAGATCAAGCAAGTATGCGTATAGGTTTTGATTATGGTATAGCAAAAAGTTTAATGGTAGGAATAGGAAGAAGTACTTTTAAAAAAGAAGTTGATGGTTATTTAAAATTTGCTCCTGTTAGGCAAGCAACTGGGCAACATGCATTTCCATTTTCTGTAGTAGCTGTTGCAGGAATGACGATGAATACCACTCCTTTTGCTGACCTTACAATAAAAAACTATTTCACATCAAGATTGGCTTATTATTTTCAAGTTATTTTAGGGCGTAAGTTTAGTGAATCTTTTACTTTGCAATTTTCACCAACAATGGTTCACAATAATATTGTACCTCTTTCTACCCAACCTAATGATGTTTATGCACTAGGTGTTGGTGGAAGACTTAAATTATCTAAACGTTTAGCACTAACTTGGGATTATAGTTATTTATTTAACGGAATAGAGCAAAATATAAATTACAATCCATTATCAGTAGGTATTGATATAGAAACAGGTGGGCATGTATTTCAATTGCATTTTTCCAATGCTACTGGTATGAATGAAAGAGCATTTATTACAGAAACAACCAATACTTGGGGTAAAGGTGAAATTAGATTTGGGTTTAATTTATCAAGGGTATTTCAAATAAAAAAGAAGAAAGCTTAAATGATACAGCAAATAAATTCGACTTTGATTTTTTGATTTTCTTATTCTAATAATAATATGACTTGTAAAAAATGAGCTATTAACCAAATTATTAGCCCTGATTAGAATGTACATTTCAATCAGGGCTATTTTATTTTACAAACACCACATTGTCATATTTTACTAACAGCATATTTTTAAACTTAAGAACTATGTTAGCGGTAGTTACTATATCTTTTTGGCAATAAGTAACTATGCGTTGCAAATTATTTTCTTTCCAATATACCTCTCCCACTTGGCTACCATCAATATCATCTTTAGGAGATGCTATACTTAAAGCTGCTGCCAATAATTTTAAGGATGTATAATTTTTATAATCACCAAAACGCCAATATTGAAAAGTATCAACAATATTAGTTTCCCAAGGTTTCATGTTTTGAAAATCCATGTACTCTGGTATTGGCAAATTATTTATCAATAATCTTCTACATAAAAAAGGAATATCAAACTCTTTTATATTATGCCCAGCAAAACACCATTTGTTGTTTTGAATTTCCATTTGATTTAGTGTGGCAATAAAATTTTGCAATAACATTTTTTCATCTGCCTCATAAAAAGATTTTATACGCAACTGCATAGCTGTACCCTCATACCTAAAATAACCAATGCTTATACAAATTACTTTAGCAAACTCTGCCATTACACCTGCTCTTTGTTCGTAAAAGCTATCAGCAGTAGTATCCTCTGGCAAACTACGTTGTGTTTTCTCTACCCATAGTTGTTGCCAATTTTCATTTAAATTTTGAAAAGATGCTTTTTCAGATACAGTTTCAATATCTATAAATAATAAATTTTCGGTACGTACATTATACATTTTAATCTTTGATTTTTTGAATTACGAATTATAATTTAAGGGGTTTCTACTAAAACGTAACACCCACAAATACTTGTATGGCTTGATTTTTCCAAGTTTGGCGATTATCAATATCATTAATATTAGTAAACCCTAGTTTATACCTAGCTCCTGCATTAAAAAATGGTAGTTGAAGCCATAAACCACCAATAGCACTCCACTCGGCTTTTTTATAAAGATTACCGTTTGTCTTTAAACTATCTACCGTTTCTTTTAATAAGCCTCCAAATGCTGGACCTAATTGTAGTTTTACTCTTTTGCTTTCGCCTACATTTATGTTCAATAAAAGTGGTACTTCTAAGTAACTAAGTTTAGATTTTTTTTGACTACCGTCTCTAAAGATATCATCATAAATATCATTAGGGTCGTTACTAAATTCGGATGAAGTTTGTACAAAATTAACTTCGGGTTGCAAGCCAAATCTTTTACTAAAATTAAATTGCATAAATGCACCTAATTGAAAATTATAGTTAAACCCCTGCTTGTACGATTGCCCAGTTATTTTATTAATATTGGCACCTGCCTTAGCCCCTATTCTAAAAAAATTTTCTCTGTCTTGGTCGTTTGGGTTATTTCGCTGTGCTTGAGTATTAAGTCCACTTAAAAGTATTATGGCTATTATTACTTGCTTCATAGTTATTTAAATTTAGCATAAATATAAAATAAAAAACCTGTAACATAAGTTACAGGCTCACAAACTCAACATATTGTTATCTAAAAACGTCTCCAATGGCCAGGTACCCACACCCATCCTCTTCTTTTTTGTTTCCAATGCCCATCTACCCAAACTCTGCCGCCAGCAGGTGGTACTGCCCAATATCCATCTATGTAAACATATTGACCGCCACGCCAGTTATAATTGCCGCCAACCCACATGCTTTGGGCCTGGGCAAGCCGGACGAACTCTTACTACTGGTGCTGCAGGCCTAATTCTAACTACAAACTGTGCTTGAGCAGCAAAGACTATAAAAAAAGCTACAATGCTTAATGAAATTATTTTTTCATGGTCAAAATATTTTAGATAATATGAATAAAGTTGTAAGAAGTTTAAATGACCTCACCCCAACCCCTCTCCAAAGGAGAGGGAACTGGAAGATTGTTGCGGAAAAATTAGTTTACAATCACTCCAACTAAAAAGCCCCACTCTAAATTGAATGGGGCTTTAGTATTATTAAAAAGCAGTGAATTAATCTTCTACTTTTAATTTGCCTTTTGATTTAGCTATTACTTCTTCTGCCACATTGTTTGGTGCAGGTGCATAATGGCTAAACTCCATAGTACTTGTAGCTCTACCACTACTTAAT
Organism: Ferruginibacter sp.; assembly: GCA_017988335.1. Taxonomy (GTDB): domain Bacteria; phylum Bacteroidota; class Bacteroidia; order Chitinophagales; family Chitinophagaceae; genus Ferruginibacter. The sequence continues at coordinate 1,859 of JAGNRZ010000168.1, read as the reverse complement.
GAACGTAATTGAGTTACATAACCAAACATTTCACTTAATGGAACTTTAGCTTTAATAACTTGTACGCCATGTTTGCTATCCATACCTTCAAGCATACCTCTACGACGGTTTAAGTCACCTGTAACATCACCCATGTATTGGTCTGGAGTAAGTACTTCTACCTTCATAATAGGCTCAAGTAAAACTGGCTTAGCTTTTCTACCAGCTTCTCTAAAGCCTTGCTTAGCACACAATTCAAAAGATATAGCATCACTATCCACATCATGGTAGCTACCATCAAATACTCTTACTCTCATATCTACCACTGGGTAACTTGCTAATACACCATTAGTCATACAAGCAGTAAAACCTTTAATAATTGGTGGTATAAATTCCTTAGGAATACTACCTCCAAAAATGTCGTTTATAAATTGTAAACCACCTTTTGGATTTTCTTTTAACCATTCTTCATCAGCAGGGCCTATTTCAAATACAATATCACCAAACTTACCACGTCCACCCGATTGTTTCTTATAGGTTTCTCTGTGTTGAACCATTTCTCTAAACGCCTCTTTGTAAGCTACCTGAGGAGCACCTTGGTTAATTTCTACCTTAAACTCTCTCTTCATCCTATCAATAATAATTTCCAAGTGAAGCTCACCCATACCACTTAAAATGGTTTGGCCTGTATCTTCGTCTGTTTGTACACGTAATGTAGGATCTTCTTCTACCAATTTAGCAATTGCCATACCCATTTTATCAACGTCGGCCTGTGTTTTAGGCTCAATAGCAATAGCAATTACTGGCTCTGGGAAGGTCATACTTTCCAATACAATTGGATGATCTTCGTTACATAACGTATCACCAGTTTTAATTTCCTTAAAACCAACTGCAGCACCAATATCACCAGCTTCAATAAAATCTACTGGGTTTTGCTTATTTGCATGCATTTGCATAATACGGCTTATACGTTCTTTTTTACCAGTACGAGTATTTAAAACGTAACTACCACTATCCAATCTTCCGCTATAGGCTCTAAAGAAAGCTAAACGACCCACAAATGGATCTGTCATAATTTTAAATGCTAATGCACTAAATGGTTCTTTAGGGTCAGCATGGCGAACTAATTCTTCACCATTATCTGGGTTAGTACCTTTTACCGCCTCAATATCTAACGGACCAGGTAAGTAACGTACAACAGCATCTAACGCAGTTTGTACACCTTTGTTTTTGAAAGATGAACCACACATCATTGGAATAATGCTAATGTCGATAGTTGCTTTACGAATAGCCTCATGCATTTCTGCTTCGGTAATAGTATTAGGATCATCAAAGAATTTCTCTAATAATTTTTCATCGTATTCTGCTACTGCTTCTACTAACTCCTGACGGTATTGGTTTACCTCTTCAATCATATCTTCTGGAATAGGCACTTCTTGAAAAGTCATTCCTTTATCATGCTCATTCCATACAATACCCTTCATGGTAATTAAATCTACCACACCTTTAAAATTATCTTCGGCACCTATTGGTAACTGTAATGGCACGGCTTTAGCACCCAACATTTCACGTACTTGTTTAACTACGTTTAAAAAGTCGGCACCGCTACGATCCATTTTGTTTACAAAACCAATACGTGGTACTTTGTAACGGTTAGCTTGGCGCCAAACTGTTTCAGATTGCGGTTCTACACCACTTACTGCACAAAATAATGCTAATAAACCATCCAATACACGTAATGAACGTTCTACCTCTACCGTAAAGTCAACGTGACCTGGAGTATCGATAATGTTAAATTTATATTGCTTAGTATCTGGTGTTTTTTGGCCTTGTACCATTGGAAAGTTCCAGAAACATGTAGTAGCAGCCGAAGTAATAGT
>JAGNRZ010000167.1 GCA_017988335.1 Ferruginibacter sp. | reverse complement strand
CACCTTTTTACCCAAATAATCTTTTAACGAAATGGGTTTTCCATTTTGGTTTTTGCCAGTAAATGCTGGGGCTTTTTGCCCTTTTGTTAAATGTGTCATAAAAACAGCCCCATCCCAACCCTTCCCCAATAGGGAAGGAAAGCGAAGTGGGTTTCTTTTAATTTTAAATTATTTCTAAAAAAATATCAAAACATAATCTCAAAAATCAATCTCGTCCATCTCCCTCCCCTTGGGGGAGGATGGGTGGGGCGTTTACTTTATAAACGTATATACTTTTTCACTCACATTGCCCACCATATCCTTTGCCACAATTTTTAACTCATGCTGCCCAGCACTACATTTATCATCAAACGTATAAATAAATGTTTTTCCTTTATCGCCACTAAACCGAAGCCAATTGCCATCTAAAGTTGCTGTGAAAGTAAAATCTTCTGTATTGTCAATCACAACAAACTTTATAGCCTTTTGTTTACTTAGGTTTGCTCCATCTTTAAAGCCAACTGGTGTTATAATTGGAGCAACTGTATCTGTAATTAACTGATAATTTCCAAAATCTCTAACTCTACTACTAAACCAACCATTGGCAAAACTAGTGGCATAAAATTCTTTTTTGTCTTTATAATACCTTGCTAAAACCATTTTGTTTGGTAAAGTAGCATTACTTTTTATTTGTAACTGAAAGTGGTTGTGAACAGGTACTATGTTACTATGAATTTGATGAATAGTATTACCTGCATTAGGTTGTATAGCAGCGTATCTAAATCGGAGAGAGTCGTAAAGGCTTCCTTCGGGCAAATAAAATTTGCAATCATTGCTTTCAAAAATATTTAAAAACGAAGGGGCAAATAATTTTTTTTGCTGATTAAATCCATCATTATTTTGTTTAGCAACACCATTTAGTTTACGTTGAACATCTATTTTTAAAATTGAGGTATTACCGTTAGCATCTTTTACTAAAAGTTTTAAATGATGTACGCTGTCATCTTCTAAATTAATTACTCCATCACCATTAATTAATTTGTAAACACCTTCAGGATAGCCTTCCAATTTAGAAATATGCTGTAAGTAAGGCCCACCACTGGTTTTTACCTTGTGATCGATATGGGCATTTAGGTAACGAGTTTCATCATAACTAATACTATCTAGTTGAAAGCCTACAATGGGTTTTTCGTTATCGTACAGTTGGGTTTCATAAATACCATTTTGGTTGGTGCTGCCACTATATCTATCATAAGCAGTAATAGCAATACTTACTTTGTCTGTATTTAGTATTGTTAAAGCGGCTTGATAAATACCGTTTACTTTTTTTATCGTAATATACTTTGGGGTTTGCTCATAAGTGCTAATACATCTATCGTAAACGGCTAATCGTAAAATATCCGGAGCTACATTATCTGCAATAGGAAAGTTAAATAGCAAAGGGTTTAACACTTTATCAGTTTTAGTATCTCTAACTTCAAAATGTAAATGTGGCCCAAGGCTGCCACCTGTGTTGCCGCTGTAAGCAATAAATTGCCCTTTTTTAACCTTAAATAAACTGTCAGGCAAATCATATGAAAGTTTCCAGCTTTTTTGTTCGTATTGTTGTTGAGTAATGTATTTTTCTAATTCAGGATAAAAATCATTTAAGTGAGCATATAAAGTAGTTAAACCATTTGGGTGGCTAATATAAATAGCTCTACCAAAGCCCCAAGGCTCAATTTTAACTCTAGTAACAAACCCTTCTGCCGCCGCAATAATAGGCAGATTCTCTCTTTTATCTGTTTTACAATCTAACCCCATGTGGTAGTGATTAGGGCGTAACTCTCCAAAGTTTGCCGCTAAAGCAGGTGTAGCTTTTACTGGCCAAATAAAATAATTTTTAGGATAGTTTTTTGCAGGAAAAATTTGGGCTTTTACATTTTGGTTAATAAAAATTAACAAAACCAATACAACTACTTTACACAAATTCATATCTTTAATTAAGATTACAAAAGTATATTAATCAATCTTTAAAAAATTATAAAAATGAGTGTAAATAATAAACACATTGCTACTTTTTTATTGGGTGCTGCCGCAGGTATTGCTGCTATGAAATACATGAGCATGAGCCAAGAAGAAAAAGATAAGTTAGCTGCTGACTTAAAAGATAAAGCTAACAAAGTAAAAGACGAGGCTGAAAAAGTAATGGAAAAAGCTAAAGACTACTTTGAAGAGTTAAAAACCAAAGGTAGTGAGGCTTTTAAAGAGCATTTTTCAGATGCAGAAAAAACTATGAGTGACTTATTTGGTAAAAAAGAAGAGCCGAAGACCACATAACACCAATTGATCTAATTACACTAATTACACGAATTCTGTCTGCAAGGAATTCGTGTAATTAGTTTTAATTCGTGTAATCAAAAAATGAATACATCTAACTTTATTTTTAAGCCCAATTTACTTTTTTGCATTTTAATGGATGCTATTGGCTATTTTACTTATGCTCTGCCTGCTTTTGGAGAGTTTGGCGATATAGTTTGGGCACCACTTAGTGGTTTTATTTTTTACAAAACCTTTGGCGGCACAAAGGGTTTAATTGGTGGTATATTAAATGGCTTAGAAGAAATTCTGCCCTTTACCGATTTTATTCCATCGTTTACAATTATGTATTTTATTTAAAACAAAGGCAAATAAACATTTCTGTTTTTGCATTCTCCTTTTTTGCTATTAATTTTGCCCGCCTACAACAACCACATTTAGTGGTTATGGCAAAATTCTTATGCCAAAAAACAATTCCATTCAATCAGTATTAATTATAGGTAGCGGCCCCATTGTTATTGGTCAGGCCTGTGAGTTTGATTATAGCGGCACACAAGCTGCCCGTAGCCTACGTGAAGAAGGTGTAAAAGTTATTTTAATAAATAGCAACCCGGCTACTATTATGACAGATCCTATGATGGCAGACAGGGTTTATCTTTTGCCATTAACGGTAGAAAGTATTGAGCAAATTTTAGAAGAAAATCAAATTGATGCTGTATTGCCAACAATGGGTGGACAAACCGCATTAAATTTATGTAAAGAGGTAGATGAGCTAGGCATTTGGGAAAAGCACAATGTAAAATTAATTGGGGTTGACATTAAAGCCATTGACAAAGCAGAAGATAGAGAGCAGTTTAGAAAATGGATGATTGAAATGGGCATAAATGTTTGCCCTGCAAAAATTGCCAATAGTTTTTTAGAGGGGAAGGAGTTTGCACAGGAAATTGGATTTCCGTTAGTATTACGACCATCCTTTACGCTGGGAGGAAGCGGCGGTAGTATTGTATTTAAAAAAGAAGAATTAGATAATGCATTGAATAATGCACTTGTAGCAAGTCCTATACATGAGGTGTTAGTAGAAAAAGCTGTGCTTGGTTGGAAAGAATATGAATTAGAATTACTTAGAGATAATGCAGATAATGTTGCCATTATTTGTACCGTAGAAAATTTTGACCCCATGGGTGTGCATACAGGCGATAGTATAACTGTTGCACCTGCTATGACGCTTAGTGACACTGCATTTCAGGCAATGCGTAACACGGCTATTCGTATGATGAGAGCTTTGGGAAATTTTGCTGGAGGTTGTAATGTACAGTTTGCCATGAACCCAGAAACCGAGGAGTTGATAGTGGTAGAAATTAATCCAAGGGTTAGTCGTTCCTCTGCATTAGCAAGTAAAGCTACTGGCTACCCTATTGCAAAAATTGCTGCAAAATTGGCGATAGGTTACAATTTAGATGAATTAAAAAATCAAATTACGCAAAGTACATCTGCCTATTTTGAGCCGGCATTAGATTATGTTATTGTAAAAATACCCCGTTGGAATTTTGATAAGTTTAAAGGTGCCGATGATACGTTGGGCTTTCAAATGAAAAGTGTGGGAGAGGTAATGGGTATTGGTAGAAGTTTTTGTGAAGCGGTACAAAAAGCTTGTCAGAGTTTAGAGAACGAAGCTGTTGGCTTAGGGTATTATGGAAAAAGTATGCTACATGCCGAGGAAATTTTGGAACATATTAAAATACCTAAGTGGGATAGAATTTTTAGAATTAAAGATGCGTTGATGCTTGGCGTAAGTACAAATACTATTGCCAAAGCAACAGGTATTGATAAATGGTTTTTGCATCAAATAGTAAAAATTTGTGATTGTGAAAAACAAATTGCCAATTACGATTTAAAAACATTGCCGGATAATTTATTAACGGAATCAAAATTTTTAGGCTTTAGTGATGAGCAAATTTGCCGTATAATGAAAGAGGAAGATACCGAAGCTTTATATGAAAGAAGAAAACAAATGGGCTTAACCAGAGTTTTTAAAATGGTTGATACCTGTGCTGCAGAGTTTGAAGCAAAAACTCCTTACTTCTACTCAACCTTTGAAAGAAAACCTGAGGCAAATAATTTATTAAGCAACGAATCTATCATCACCCCCAAAAAGAAAGTAATTGTGCTAGGTAGTGGTCCAAACCGCATTGGGCAAGGTATTGAGTTCGATTATTGCTGTGTGCATGGCTTGTTGGCTATTAAAGAATGTGGTTACGAAGCCATAATGGTAAACTGTAATCCTGAAACGGTAAGTACCGATTTTGACATTGCCGATAAACTTTATTTTGAACCTGTTTTTTGGGAGCATCTTTGGGAAATTGTAGAGCATGAAAAACCAGAAGGCGTAATTGTACAATTGGGCGGACAAACAGCTTTAAAACTTGCCAAACGTTTACACGAAAAAGGAATAAAAATTATAGGTACTAGTTTTGATAATATGGATATTGCTGAAGATAGAGGACGCTTTAGCGATATGTTGAAAGAGCTTGGCATTCCTTATCCAAAATATGGTACAGCCTTCACTACAGATGATGCTATTGCTGTTGCAAAAGAAGTAGGCTATCCAGTATTGGTACGCCCAAGCTATGTACTTGGCGGACAAAGAATGCGTATTGTAATTAATGATGAAGAATTAGAAAAAGGTGTACTAAGTTTATTAAAACATCTACCTAATAATAAAATTTTAATTGATCATTTTTTAGACAGATGCCAAGAGGCAGAGATTGATGGAATATTTGACGGAGATGATTTTCATGTAATGGGTGTAATGGAGCATATTGAGCCAGCAGGTATTCATAGCGGTGATAGTAATGCGGTGTTACCACAGTTTAATCTTACTCCATTAGTAGTACATACCATGGAAGAGTATGCCGAAAAAATTGCAAGAGCATTAAATATAAAAGGCTTAATTAATATTCAATTTGCTATAAAAGATGGTAATGTATTTGTGATAGAAGCTAATCCAAGAGCAAGCCGTACTACACCATTTATAGCCAAAGCGTATCAAATACCTTATTTAAATATTGCCACCAAAGTAATGCTTGGCGAAGCAAAAATTAAAGAATTTACCTACGAAAAAAAGCTTACAGGTTTTGCTATAAAAGAACCTGTTTTTAGCTTCAATAAATTCCCTGGAGTAAATAAAGAGCTTGGCCCAGAAATGAAAAGCACTGGTGAAGCTATTCGGTTTATTAAAGATTTAAGAGATCCTTATTTTAGGCAATTGTATAAAGAAAGAAGTATGCATTTGAGTAAGTAATTTTACTATTTATCTTTAAAAACTTGATATATAATTTAGGAGTAAATTATATGATATGGCACCTACTATGGTATAATTTTTTATCCATCACATTAAGCCCTCTACTTTCCTCTATTTTTTATGTTTTATAAAATAATTATTTAAAAAATACGTATATATATAC
>JAGNRZ010000166.1 GCA_017988335.1 Ferruginibacter sp. | reverse complement strand
ACCCCATACTCCACCGTAAGAACGATTACCTTTCATGTGACCAGCATTATACAAGCCTTCGCTAACAATACACCATTGCACAGTTGTATTTTTTGTATCGTACATTGCGGCACACTCTTCGTTAGCCCAGCTAAAACTACAATGATCAATAATTACATCGTGGCAGTTTTCCATATCAAAACCATAGAGTCCTTTTTTATCTGTGCCGCCTGGTCTGCTTCTTATAAAACGAATAATAATATTTCCATGATTACCTTTTGCAGATGCACCATTTAAAATGAGTGATTGATTTTTTAAGCAGATACCATCGCCGGGTGCTGTTTGACCTGCAATGGTAAGGTTACTACGCTTAATTTGTATTTTAGATTGAAGCTCAATAATTCCACTTACTTTAAAAATAATGGTGAGTGGCTCATTCGGAAATTTTTCTAAGGCATTTCTAAAACTACCTTCGCCACTATCATTTAAATTTGTAACAGCCACTACCTGACCACCTCTACCACCTGATGCAAATTTTCCAAAACCTTCTGCATTGGGAAATGCAATTTGTTGTGCAAAAGATGATTGCCCAATAATGAATGATATGATTATGATTATTTTTTTCATTTTACTTTTTTAAATAACAACACCACCTTTTTCACTTGAAATGTATGCTGCTTCAACACATGCCATTGTGTGAATACAATCTTCTACACTATTATCTGGCTTTGCAATTTTACCATTTGCAGACAAAAGCACTTGCTCCATACTTCCAATAAAAGCATGAGGAAACCAACTGCCTTCTATTTGCATTTGTTGCCATTGCGGCTCTTTCCCTTCTTGTAACAATACGTATTCAAAACTATCAGCTGCTCCTCTAGGATAATCGATTAATGCTCCAAAATTAATTTTGATTGCACCTTTACTGCCTTCAATTTTTATATAGGATTGTTGTTTTGGTGTACCATAATTATGGCAATGATTGGTAAGAATATTGGCTGCAACATTTTCGCCGTAATCCATAATAATATTGCTACGAACACTTGCCAATTGCGGCATAGATGGATGCTTAGTAGTTTTGGCATAAATAGATTTGGGATTTCCTAAAAGATTTCTTACCAAATCAATGTAATGAATGCTGTGATACAAAATTTCAACCCTTGGTGAAGTAAAAAGAAAATTCCATAAATGCCAAGGTGTAAAAACATTTACATTAACTTCTATATCATTAATAGTACCAATTTTGTTATCTGCAATTAATTTTTTTGCGGCTAAAATATAGGGTGCATATCTAAATTGAAAATTAATAGCCGCCATTAAATTTTTTGTCTTACATATTTTTAGTATTTTTTTTGCATCACTAAAATTTTCACCCATTGGCTTTTGCATCAATACATAAGCATTATTGGGTAATTGATTTAATATAGAAATTAGTTGTGAGCCGGGTACTGCAATATCAAACACATCTGTTTGCTTTGCAGTAGTAAGCATTTGCGTTAAACTTGAAAAAACATTAGGTATCGCAAATTTTTGAGCTGTTGCATTTGCTTTTGCTTCATCAATATCATAAATGCCTTGTACATTATATCCTGCAATTTTATATGCAGGCAGGTGAGCATCGTTTATAATGCCGCCTGCTCCTATAATATAGATTGAATGGTTAAAATTCATGTAACTGTTATTACTAAAAATGAAAACAATTTTAGCATCTTATTTTTCGATAAATAATTTTTCTAATTCAAATTGCTTATCTATATCGTTATTATGTTCCCCTAATTGCGGTGCTCCTTTTTTAGAAATTAACAACTTATTATCTACTCTAATTGGGCATCATGTTGTTGTACCAGCAAGTCCATTGCTTGTTTTTACTACAATTTCCATATTCAAAATTTTATATCCTTCTTCATTAATAAGTTCATCGTAATTTAAAACAGGTGCACACCAAACATCTGCTTGTTCTAAAATAGAAAGCCAATGTTTTGTATTTTGGGTTTCAAAATGCTGAGCTAATATTTTCTTTATCTCATCTCTTTTTGAAAACCACTCTTGGCTATTGCTAAACTGTTTTAACGGCTCACATTGTAATAAAGTACCAAGCAAAACAATATCACTCATTGCTAATGCAATATAACCATCATTTGTTTTATAAATACCATAGGGTGCTGCAATATAGGCATGGGCACTATTTACTTCTCCACGAAGTGGTAATTGATTGCCGTCATTTAAAAAACTAGTTAATACTTCAAACTGAAAATCGAGAATACTTTCGAACATACTTACTTGCACCAAAGCTCCTTCTCCAGTAATTGCTCTTTTGTATAATGTGGCTAAGATGCCCTGTGCAACATGAGTGCCTGCCATAATATCTACAACTGCTACTCCCATGGGTGTAGGGTTTTCGCCATTATTATTACTTAACCAAGTTAAACCAGAAGCAGACTGCAATAATAAATCTTGGCCTGGTAAATCTTTCCAAGGCCCTTCGGTACCATAACCACTTATTTCTGCATATATAATAGTAGGATTTATTTTTTTTATGGCTTCATAATCTAGTCCAATTCTTTGCATTACACCAGGTCTAAAATTATGCAACATCACATCTGCTTTTGCAATTATTTGCTTTACTTTTTCAATATCATCAGCATCTTTTAAATCGGCAGTGTAGCTTTGTTTATTTCTGTTGATGGCATGAAAAATTGTTGATTCGCCTTCAATCATTACATCAGATACATACAACTCTCTGCAAATATCACCAACAAAAGGTCGCTCAATTTTTATTACTTGTGCTCCCATATCTGCTAATCGTAACGACGCAGAAGGACCAGATAAAAACTGACTAAAGTCAACAACAATTATATCTTGTAATAAATTCATTTTATCTTTTACCTGTTCTATTTTACTTGTTACACACTTAATAAATCTTGTTTCACTTTTTCATTATGCTCTCCTAATTGCGGAGCAGGTTTATGTGAGTATAATTTTTTCCCATTAATTCTTATTGGGCAACGTGTAGTATGTATTTCTTTATTTGAAGTATATACTACTTGTTCCATTTCTAACACTTTATAAGCCTCATGCTGGTGCATAGTTTGCCAATCTAAAACCTCCATGGCCCACAAACCTTCATTTTGTAATAAAGTGATCCAATGATTTGTTTTTTGTGCAAGAAGATATTCAGCTAATATTTTTTTTATACAATCTCTATTAGAAAATGCTTCTTCGTTAGTAAACTTAACAAGTTCTGTACATTGTATTGTATTGGCTAGTATTTGAATATCCATCATAGCTAAGGCAATTAAACCATCTTGCGTTTTATAAATACCATACGGTGCTCCTAGTAATGGATGCCCATTGTTGATGTGGCTTCTTTGCGGCAATTGTTTACTGGCATAAAAAGTAGTAAACAATTCAAATTGAAAATCGAGTAATGATTCTAATAAACTAATTTCAATTAAAGCTCCCATGCCTACTTTTTGTCGTCTGATTAGTCCGCCTAAAATTCCTTGAACTAATTGTGCTCCACACAACATATCGGCAATTGAAATGCCAAATGGCACAGGTCCATTGGTACCATTGCCACTTGCATAAGCTAAACCTGTAATTGATTGCAATAGTAAATCTTGCCCGGGTTTATTTTTCCATGGTCCTTCTTTCCCATAGCCAGATATAGCTGCATAAATAATTTTAGAATTAATTTGTTTTACTGCCTCAAAATGCAACTCCGCTTTTTCCATTACACCGGGTCTAAAATTATGAATCAGCACATCTGCCTTTTCAATAAATTTTTTAACAAGTTTTAAATCATCTTCATTTTTTAAATCTGCAGTAAAGCTTTCTTTATTTCTATTAATGGTGTGAAATAGTAAAGAATTATCATCAATCCACAAATTTTTGATAGCCAATTGTCTACCTGCATCTCCTTTTAGTGGACGTTCAATTTTTATTACCCTTGCTCCTAAATCTGCCAGTCGCAAACCAGCCGATGGACCAGATAGGTACTGGCTAAAATCTAGCACTACTAAACCTTGTAATGGTAAATTTATCATAAACCAACCATTGAAGTGTGATGAATTTTACTTTGTCTATATATTGTATTCATTGTATTTAATGTGTCGATTGGGCTTAGTTGGTTTAATAAACATTTTTGCAATGAATCTCCGGCATAATCTTGAAAATGCAGATAACCATTATATCTTGGCCTTACATATCCATTTTCCATAACTGGTAAAATGTTTTTAAAAAAATTGTGTGTCAATAAATTTGCCTCTTCGTTAAGCCATGCAGCTTTGTGACCAGGTTGTCCGCCATTTTGCACATACATAGTTTTTTGAAAATTGTTTGAGCACACCATTTTTGCAAAATCTACAGCAATATTTTTATACTCACTAAATGCAGATACGGCTAAGCCTGTACCACCAATTGTTGTTTGTAATTTTGTATTATTGTAAGTAACCACATTAGCATAATGCAATACATTTTTTGCATATCCACTTCTTGAATAATTGGTATAACAGTATGCAAATGGGCAATACCAAAAATCGTCAGTATTACTCATTAACTCTGCTACTTTTATTGGATTGTACTCAAACATTTTTTCATCCACTAAACTATATAATTCCATCATGGTTTCTATAGCTTGTAGGCCTGTTTGCATATCTATAACTTCATCATCATTTTCAAAAGGTATTTTTCCATTTGCAATGCAAAAGGTATAAAAATTCATTAACAAATCAATAGGAATAGCTGGTACAGCTACTTTACCCATTTTTGCCAGTTCTATTACATCATTCCATGTTTGAGGTAAGGCAATGTTATTTTTTGAAAACAAATCTTTTCTATAACTAGCTGCCGGTGTGGCTGCATCAATTGCTAATGCCCATTGTTTATTATTGTAATTATAACTTTGGTGAGAATAACCTACTGAATTACTAGCTTGATCTTGCAAATATTCGTTTGATAGATATTCATTTAAAGGCAGAACACATTGAGTAGCAGCAGCACAACCCACCCATGGATGATCAATAATTAATAAATCGTAATGATGGGTTAATTTTTCGATAGGCGAATCTGCAAATTCTTGTAATGTACGTTTTGTCCAGTTTATTTCAACATCAGGATGCAATTCATTATAGCGTTGAGATGCAGCTAACAAAGGTGTAATACCTCTGCTATGCCCCCATGTTATGCCTTTTAAAATTGTTGCAGCCATTTGGTTTATTATACTTTCTTTTTATTAACAAGTAAAATGTGTTCGCAAACCATCACTAATTCATTATGTTGATTAAAAGCTTCCACCAATTCTGTTACTAAACCAAATTCTGGCTTCTTGTGCTCTTTTTTTTCTTTAATAGTTACTGTTACTTTTATGCTATCATTTATAAAAACAGGTTTTATAAATCTGAGTCTATCGTAGCCATAAGTCATAGCTACTTCGTTTACAAAATCGGCTGTAAGACCAATAGCCACAGTAAAAATTAAAGTACCATGTGCTATTCGTTTTTTAAATGGTTGTGTTTTACACCATTCTTCATCCATATGGTGAGGGAAATAATCGCCAGATTCTTTGGCATGAAAATTTATGTCCTGCTCCGAAATATTTCTTTCGTTAGTAGTACGGATATCATTTATCGCAAAATCTTCAAAATACTTTTTAATAAACATAACTGCTTTATAGCATAGAGTTTAGTTACCACTAATTATTGTTTCAAAAAATAAAAGCTAAAAGTTATAAAGAAGACGTTGTATGAACGGAGTTGTTATTACAAAATCTAATAAATTTTGCCGTAACTACAT
>JAGNRZ010000035.1 GCA_017988335.1 Ferruginibacter sp. | reverse complement strand
GTACTTAGGATATAAAAAACGTTCAATCAAACTAGTTTCTACATCTTTTTGAGCTATACTTTTATTTTTTTTGAATTTACTTTTTATAGCATGTGCAATTGCTTTTGAAACAGAATGCTCCTTTATACGCTGTGCTCCCCACTCTGCCGATATTTGATGGCATGGCTTACCCCAAACTTTTTCTGTATAATCTTTAAAAAATGTTTCGTATAATTCCTTCCCAAATCGATTAATAAAAAAATCTTCTAAAGTATTTTCATCTATAGAACGAGAAATTTTCATTTTTGCATAGCTCATCATTATCTTAACAATCTTTGCTATACCCAAATTTGAAAAAGTAGTAATATTCATTTTGATTGGGTAATCAAAAAATTTTTTTAAATAATATATTCTCGAAAGCCTATTACGAATCAGCATTACTTTTTCATCTTTTTCTGGATCGGCGGTTTTGTATAAGTGTGCATGTAATTCTTTTTGTTTGTTTTGATAATTGATGACAAATTGCTTTTGTGCCGATTTTTCTAATGGCAAAATTTGCATCCACCAATCCATTACTCTGTCAGATTTTGAGAAAAAGCGATGCCCTCCAATATCCATTCTATTGCCTTTGTAATTAATGGTTTTAGAAATTCCACCTATATCTGAAGATTGTTCAAAAATGATGGGCAAGACACCAGTATTTCGTTTCAGTAACTCATATGCAGCAGTTAATCCTGCAGGCCCAGCACCTATAATAATCGCTTTTTTCATTTAGTTTAATAAGTAACAATAGTTTTGTTTTAAGATGATAAAGCCCAATCAAAAATTGTTACAATAATTTATTTTTTACAATATGGCTCTCACACTAGCTCTTCCAATGTGTATAACTCTTGTTTCGCCAGGCTTTCTTCCTTCGTATTGAATACTAAGTTCTATATTGCCAGCCAAGCGTTTAGTTAATTCTACATTCCATAAATAGTTATTATCTGGCAGTAACCCATCTAATAAAATAAAACCAACTGTACTATTTGCAGAACCAGGATACCCAAAATAGTTAATTTTATTTAAAGTAAATTTTGCATTGATTGTACTGTTAGATAAAATGTTGTAACGTACATCTGCTGTAAAAGAATGGCTGTTTGATTTTTCTAAGGAATCTATTTGATTTTGCTTTGTGGCATAGGAATAATTTAGTCCAATCCTAAAATTTGACTTATAAATATAAGCGACACTGGGTTCAATAATATGCTGCAACACATTATAATTTCTATTATCAAATTTGGGAGCATTTGTATTTAAAATGTTGCGTAGTTGTTTGTATGTAATGCTAGTGTTATAATTTTTACCAATATTCCATCTTACTTTACTTTGTAAATTTCGTAGTCTTCTACTTTCTAGCCCATAAGATAATAATGTTTTTCCATCGGCAATACTGTGTGTAACATCAAACCCCCACTTTATATTACTACGATTAAAATAAAGTGTGTTACTTAAAAATGAATTTAGGGAGATTAAGGCAGTATCAACCAATTTTTTTGTAAACGGATTAAATTGAAACTTACCAGTAGCAATATCTTTTTTATTAATTTGTAAAGCCGATGTTGTGCTTATTTTGGCAAGCTGTTTTTTAGCCCAACTACTGCCGTTATTAACTTTCAAAAATAAATTAGGCTGAAAAATAAAGTTGTAGTTGAATTGTAAAAAATTAGCTTTTACATATTGATTGCTAGGTGTAAAAACTCGTATAAATTTCTTTTGATCTTGAAATATTGCAATTTCAAATTCATTTAATTCTGGGATGTTATTTGCATTGTAATCATTCCATGTATATTCACCTTGCCCAGCTGGCACTTCAATAAATGTAAATTCTCTTTTTTGCTCCTGCCCTGTTCCTAACTCATACAGCACATCTCCAGTAACAGCACCATTTACTATATTGGTAAAGTATTGTACTCTTCCTAACAGGCTTTCATCAGCTTTTTGTTTGCTTACAGTACTATTTAAAATATTTAGTTTTCTATAGGCTACATTTAATTTTGCTTGATGCTTTTCATTTTTCATCAGATCTGTAAAAAAAGTATAATTATCACTTCTGTCCCCAAGCACTAAATTTTTATTTATTGGGTATTTATCTTTCCTTGTAAAATAACTAATGCCCCATTTATTTAATTTTTGTGGGTTTGATTTAATGTATGCCTGCATTACACTAAAAGAAAAACTAAGTGGATTTAATGTGTCGGCTGCTTTATTTAAAATAGAATTAAATTCGCCTAAATAACTTGCACCTACTTGCATTTTTTTAAGATTCTTTAATTCTTTGTTGATATCAATGGAAGGTCTAATAAAATTACTTTTTTGTAAGGTACTATTAACATTTGTAAGGCTTAATAAATTTGTAACCCGCCATCCTTTAATATCACTATACTGCTGCACACTATGTCTAAACCCATTAAAATTATCGCTTCTATTATAATTCGTTAATTCATAACGTAAAAAATTTCCTTTGGCATCATTCAATTTGGCAGAAGCTGTTAATATTTTTTCATCGGCAAAAGATATATCAAAAGGCAAGCTCCAATCTCTTAAAAACTCTACATTACGTAACCGTTCTACTGCTTTAAATTGAGCTTGTACATATTCATATCCTACTTTTGTTTGAAAATTAAGTGTACGATTTAAAAGATTAAATTTATTGCTGTCATAACTTATCTCAAATTTACCAGCCATAGCATTGTCATTGCGTTTATCTTTTTGTGAAAACAGATTTACATCGTATTTACTATTTGCAAATTCAGCCTTTACTTTTATTTTTTTATTTACTTGATATTCTGTTGCAATTGTAATAAGCTGCGTTTTTTTAGGCGTAACTAATAAAGTTACTGGAGCCCAATCGCCTTGTTTATTATTATTTATATCTGGTTTTACCCAACCAAATGAACGACCATTTGTAGCATTTAATAACTGTATATAATTGCCCTTTCCTGGTCCTAAATAAGTAAAAGCTACATTATACAATATATCATTTGGATTATTAGATAGTACAAAAATTGAATCATGTAAATTGCCATTATACAACGTATCAATTTTTTTGTACAGCAGTTTTCCTACAGATATGGTATCTCTTACAGCATTTATATAAAACGCATTTTGTATGCTATCCCCTACAGTACCTAAAAATTGTTTTTGGGCCACATCAAGTGTTTGATTAATACTTGAGTTTTTTGCATCAATATTTGAATAAGCACCAATGCTTACCAATAGTTTATCTTTAAATCGTATTTCATTATTTACGTATAATTGCGAATTCAAATAATTTCTATCTGCATACTCAAATTCAACCTGTATTCTTTTATCTTTTGTAATTAAATGCTTGGGAGTAAACGTTAATTCCGCTGTATTGTAATTAATAACATAGTCTTGATCTTCGCCACGTTGCAATAAAACACCATCCATAAACACTCTTTCTGTACCTGCCAAAATAACAAAAAACAATTCTAAGTTTGCACCTTGTAGCCTGTATGGGCCTTGATTTCCTTCTACAGGTTGCAAAATATTTCGGTTAAATTTTCCTTTAGCAATAGCACCACTTACTAATAAAGAGTTATTGATATTTTTACCAATTTTATTATCAGTAATAAATGAAGCCCCTTGTAGTCTTTTATAAAAATTAAGAAAATAGTTTTTGCTTTGTCTAATATCAATATCACCCAAATTTACTTGCCAGCCCTTCTTTTTTACTTGCAAAAAAATTCGGTCAAATTCGTTTAGGTTTTGTGTATTGCCTTCTGGCTGTAT
This sequence comes from Ferruginibacter sp., assembly GCA_017988335.1. Classification (GTDB taxonomy): domain Bacteria; phylum Bacteroidota; class Bacteroidia; order Chitinophagales; family Chitinophagaceae; genus Ferruginibacter. The sequence continues at coordinate 18,087 of JAGNRZ010000035.1, read as the reverse complement.
AGGCAAATTATTATCGGTAATGGCTGCCGTTAACTCTAAACTATCTCCTATAAATCCATTTAGCTGTAAGTTTAATGTACTATTTACAACAGCATCTTGATTATTACCAAACGAAATACCTCTACCAAAACTACCCTCGGAACGAATGGTTCCAAAATCAAGCAAAGGATTTTTTTGAGCAGTAATAATGTTAAAGTTTTTTGCTCGTAAAAAATTATACCTAATACTGTCGTAATTATATCCTTTTACAGATGCATTAAGTTTAAAGGGAAAAGTACGATAAGTAATGGTAATACTATCTGCCAAAGGCTTTACCAGCCAATTTATAGTAGCCGTTACTTCATTAATTTTATAGGTAGATGGGCTTACGCCTTCAACAATTATAGAATTAGGGATAATACTTAACGAGTCTATTTTTATGCTAAATTCCTTTGTGCTTATACGTTTTGATTTTAAGTTAGAATATAATGCAGGATTTTCTTGTGCAAACGTAATTTGACAAGTAAATATGTACAGAACAACAAGCAGGTATATTTTTAGTAAGTTCAAAAGCTATATAGTTACCTAAAATTACATATTAAAACGCAAGTTTGGCAGTAAGTATTGTTAATAAAAATGCCCCCAATTAGTGTCTAACTTTTTGGGGGCAGTGCAAATGGAGGCTTTAAAAAATTATATAATTAGTGTTGGTATTATTAAAACTCCTTTCTGCTTTGTCATAATTCCCGTTGGCAGTTTCAGAACTTCTACTTGAACTGTCATAACTACTGTTGGCATTTATAATTATAGGCTTGGCAGGGTTATAATTAGCATTGGCAATATTAAAACTCCTTATGGCACAACTATTTTCTACTAATTTTCTTTCACATACCCCTTAAAACTATCCAAAATAGCTTGCCAGCCAGCTTGTTGCATTTCTAATGGGTTTTCATTTTCGGGTTCAAATATTTCTACAACTTCTGTAATATCGCCAATGCTAGCAAAAGTTACTTTTACTTCTCTGCCATCATCTATTTTATAAATTAGTAGTTCTTCATTTAAAACTTCGGTGTAAGTGCCACTAAAATCAAAACTAAAGCTACCATCTTTTGCTGCCATAGTGTAAACAAACTTGCCGCCTACTTGTAAATCGTTAGTAGCGGCTGGGCTGTGCCAATCATCGCTGGCATGGTTCCATTGCATAACATGGTTGGGTTGTGTAAAACATGCCCATACTTTTTGTATTGGGGCGTTTATCGAAGTTTTTACTGTTAATGTGGTTAACATAATTTTAGTTGACTTTTTTAAGGTTATTATTTCTAAATGGCTCTAGATAAATTAGTTTTAATATTCTCAACTTGTTCTCTGGAAATATCCCCTTTTGTGATTTTTGAGTGGCAAATGGCACACAACATTAATAAATTGATTTTGTTGTTGTTACTTCTATTTTCGTCAATATGGTGAATTTGAAAATGCCCAACATCTTCATTTAGACAAAATGGGCACTTACTTTCAATTTCTTTTTGTAATTCAGATTTAACTTTAGCTGAAATATTTTTTCGTTTTACAAGTTGTATTGTAATTGATTTATGTAAAGCATATTCTGGGCACTCTGTATAATGTCTTGATTCTCCTGGTTTAAATTTGTCATTACTTCTATAATGTTTATCGTACGAAAGTTGATGTGTAGCAAAATTTGGAATCCCAAGAATTTTATGTTCATGTTCATGCAAAAAAAACTCAGGACAACCATTATTAATATAAAAACTATCTCCTCCTCCAATAAATGTTGTCGATTCTCCTGCTACTAACAATTTTGAAATTTCTTCATTCGCTTCAAGAAGATTCATTTCTTTCATTTTGTCTTCAAAACTATTAGACTTTAAGTTTAAACAATCACTTCCAATAAAAAAAGCCGTGAATTTATAACGAGAACATTTATTCAAACACGGACATCTCAATGGAACTTTCCGTTTATCACTTATATCATAATACTCTTGTTTTGTCATTTTAAATATTTCAGCGATTAACCATAGAAAAATACTCAAAGTAATTCATCACTCCACCTTCAACCCCCAATCCTTCCCTTTCTCCGTTGCAGGCAATCCATCTTTTAACCATTTAGCAGGCTTTGCTCCTTTTAAATGATAATCGAAAAATTGTGCTAAACGTACCGATAAATCTTTTCTGTTTTTACGTTCTACTAAATTATGGTCTTCCCCATTGTATTGCAGCATCCATACTTTTTTACCCAATCTACGTAAGGCTGTAAAATACTCAATTCCTTGATACCATGGCACAGCACCATCGGCATCGTTATGCATAATTAAAACAGGTGTATTTACTTTATCCGCCGCAAATAGTGGTGAGTTTTTAATGTACAAATCTGGTCGTTGCCAAAGTGTAGCTCCAATACGGCTTTGTGTTTTTTCGTATTGAAATTGGCGATTAATACCTGCACCCCAGCGTATGCCACCATAAGCACTTGTCATGTTGGATACAGGTGCACCAGCACCAGCAGCTTTAAACATATTAGTTCTTGTAACTAGCCATGCTGTTTGATAACCACCCCAGCTTTGACCTTGTAAGCCCATTTTTGTACTGTCTACCCAAGGCATTTTACTTAAATATTTTGCAGCACTTACAATACTATTATAAGCACTTTGCCCAGGCTCACCTGTTTTGTAATAAATGTTGGGGTCAAATATTAAATACTCGTTACTAACAAAATAAGGCACATTAACTGTACTTGCACTTGGTGCAGGGCTCATTTGTCTGTATAAATTATCTGCATCTTTTTCATAAAAATAAAATATTATGGGATATTTCTTTTTAGGGTCAAAGTTTTCTGGTTTGTACAATAAGCCTTCGCTCATTTTACCATCTAGCATTTTCCATTTTATTAATTCGGCGGTGTACCAATTATACTCTTTTTGTTGTGCTGCTACATCAGTTAATTGAACAGGATTATTTAATGCGGTAGCACTGTACAACTCATTACTGGCACTTGTTGAACGTTGAAATAAATATACATCTGCATCTTTTGCTTTCGTAAATAAGCCGTATGCTACTGCAGCATTAGTTATAATAGAAGGGTTTGCAACTTCATTTACTTTTTTATTAGCAAAACCTGCAAACTTAATTTGTGTATTAAATAAACGTAATAATACCGTCTCATCTGCATTTATAAAACGTTTTTCAGGATCAAGGCGTACGTAGTTGTAATTGGTTTTATTCTTTCTTCCAAAGCCATTAGTAATATTTATAGGGTTGGCTGTAGCATTAGGTTCTACCTGCCAAATATCGTATTCATCATTTATTAATACATATTGGTCATTAGCCGTCCAACCACTAATACCTGCTGGCGATGGGTAATCTGGTACATCATTTTCAGTATCGTAAAGCGGCACTGTAATTTTTGCTGTTACATTTTTTGTGGTAGCCGTTTCTACATTATATACAAAGTATTGTTTTTGAGCAGGATTGTACCAATATATGTATTTACCCATTGGCGATGGTTGAAAAAAAGCTTCCTCATTTTTTACCACTTCTTTTTTACTGCCATCGTTTGTATTAATAATATAGGCAGACTGTTTACCTCTACCTGTCCATTGTTGTTGTATTCTGTTACCTTTTGATGTTGTACCTAAAACATAACTAGCTTTACCTTCATTAACTACCTGCACATTCTCAACATTTTCATCTGCTAGCTGCACTAATTTGTTTTCAGCAATATGGTACACACTTAAATAACTTCTTTTTAATTCATTATCTAATTGTTTTAATTGCTGTGGTTGCAAATAATCATCGTTGTAATGCCATACATCTAAACGGGCCAATTCAAAGTCAACCAAGGTTGTATCTTTTGGAGGCTTAATATTAGCTACACCAAAAAATAACTTTTTACCGTCTTTACTAAAATTAAGCAATCCATTTTCGCTAATAGTATTACCCAACTTCATACCTACTGTATTTTTATCTGCAATTAGCTTAGCGGTATCCTGCGGTGATGCATAATACCACAGCTTATAAAATTTTTGTAAAGCCTTGCTACTGCTATCTCTTTCGGCTACAAATGCTAGTTGATTTCCATCTTCATCAAACACATAATTTTTTGCATCGTTAAAAACTTTGCTAATAGTATCTACTTTTTCGTTAGTTAAATTATACAACAATACATAAGCCTTACTATTAGTGTCTTTACTATTTTTTGTTGTTTCAATTAAAAGTTTTGTGCCCTTTTTATCAAAATAATATTCACTTACCAGCTTAAATGTTTTTTCTTTTTGGGTAGATAATTTACGTATTATTAAATCAGTACCCTCAACAGCAGCTCCTCCTGCAGGATCATCGCCTTCAGCATCTTTTTCTACATCAATACTAAACTCATCTTTAGCATTTTTAATAATTAATGCAGCAGCTTTTTGTGCAGCAGCAATTACTTCAGCTTTATCAATTTTTCCTTTTATAGAGTCTATTGATTTTTTAATTACCGAATCGGCAATCTTCACCAACATATCCATCTTTACTTTATTGCTATCTATGGCTGCTACTTTCTTTTTTGTTGTATCTGGCAAAGGCTTTTCAATATGGTAGGCTAACCATTCTCCAGCTTTTTCGGGTGTTTTAAATGTTTTTACTCTGGGTAGTTTAATTACTGAGTCTTTTCCAAGCTCCACAATTGCTAGTGTATCTTTCGCCATTTCATCTGGCTTCTTCTTTTTTATTTTTGCTTGCCTAGTTTCTTGAAAAATTGGTTTTATTTTAAACACTACATAGCGGTTATCTTGTGTTATAACAGCACTGTAGCCTCTTGCAATAGTTTTTTTAGCTTGTGTTGTTAAGTTATGTATGGTTAATTCGCCATCGCCTTCTTGCGGATTAATGGTATAAACAGCATACTTGCCATCGTTACTTATCATACGTTCGCCTACACTTTTCCATCCATCATATACATCATGTGTAAGTGGTTTTTTATTTTGGGCTGTAAGTTGTATGGTTGCTCCAATAAAAAAGAAAAGAAGAAGTTTTTTCATATTTTAGTTTTGATGCTTAAAGTTATGTTTAATTTATTAAAAATTCACCGCAGAGAAATAAGAAAAAAGAGTTTACGCAGAGATTTGACAATTATCTCTGCGTAAACTCCATTCACTCATTTTCTCTGCGGTGAAAAACTATTCTTCCTCCAAAAACCCCCATTCATTTCTAAGGCTTTCCAATTGTTCACTTTTTAACTGAATGTTATTATAATGACCTGCTATACTTTTTTGCCTATACGCCTCATACAATGTAACAGCACAGGCTACAGATATATTTAACGATTTTATGATACCTACTTGCGGAATTATAAAATTACCATCGGCCATGCTAATAATTTCATCACTAACACCACTATGTTCGTTACCAAATACTAAAGCAACACTATCTGTCAAATTTAATTCATGCAAGCCCACAGCATCTGTACTTAAATGTGTGGTGTAAATTTTATTATAGCGTTTACGTAACTCAGCAAAACATTCATCGGCGTTAGTATATTGATGGATAGTTAACCATTTGGCGGCACTACTACTACTTTTTGCACCCCATTTACGATGTGGTGGAATTTTAGTATTTAAAATAAAAATATCTTGAATGCCTACGGCATCTGCAGTACGCATTACAGCCGAAATATTATGTGGGTCAAAAACATTTTCTAAAACAACAGTAAAATCGGGTTGTCGTTTGTTTAAAACAGTGGTAAGTCTATCGTTACGTTCTGGTGTCATTTTTTAAAATTAGATTTTACAAAAATAATGGAAAGATTGTAGCTTTAGGGTATGAGAACTGCATTAAAGAAAGATGAAAAAGTATTGGTTGTTATTAGACAACATTGGTTAAAATTGGTAACTCCCATATTGGCTTGGATTATAGCTAGTATATTGTTGATATGGTTTTTACCTACAGGTACTGCATTATTAATTGCATTAGTTGCTGCTCTTTTTCCTTTATACGAATATATAAATTGGAAACATAACCTTTGGGCTGTTACAAATTTACGTGTGGTAGATGAAAGTGGATTTTTTACAAGATATTCTAAAGAAAGTCCTTTGGAAAAAATTAATAATGTAGAATACACTCAATCACTTTTAGGAAGGTTGCTAGGCTATGGCAATGTTGATATACAAACGGCAGCAGAAATGGGAGAAACTATCTATGAACTCATTCATCACCCTAAATTATTGAAAGATACCATTACACATGCACAAGAAGAATACAAGAAAAATAATATAACCAGCCAAGCTCAATTATTGGCACAAGCTATTACAAAAAGTAATGCCCCATCACAACAAATGATTGCTGATGAATTGCACAAGCTATTTGAATTGTTGCAAAAAGGAGCTATAACGCAAGAAGAATATCAAACTCAAAAAAATAAATTGCTAAACTAATTGTATGAATACTGCTAAGGCAAAGCCCACTACCATTGATGAATACATAGCCCTGCAAGATGAAAAAATACAGCCTTTATTACAAGAGATTAGAGCAATAATAAAAAAAGCTGCTCCTAAGTCAACAGAAGTTATTAGCTATGCCATGCCAGCCTTTAAACTAAAAAAAATATTGATATATTTTGCAGGATATAAAAGTCATATTGGTTTTTACCCACACGGCTCACCCATTATAGCTTTTAAAAAAGAATTGGCGGCTTACAAAACCAGTAAAGGTGCTATACAATTTCCACTGGATAAACCTTTACCCAAAAAATTGATTACTGCAATTGTAAAATTTAGATTGGCAGAGGAAGCCGCAGCTATTAAATAATTATTTTACGGTAAAGGAATTTAAGCAAGCACTTAATTTTTTAATGTAATCGTTAAACATAATTTCTTGTGCTGTAAAAGTTAAAACGTATGCCATCCCATTTTTAATAAAATAATATTGCTTCCATTTTAGGGCTTGATTATTTTGTTTGCCTTTAAATATCATGTAGTAGCCAGTTTTGCCTCCTTGCTTAACTTCTTTTTCTTCAACTACTTTAAAGTTTTTTATTTTTTGTGGCAATGTTGTTTTAGAATACTGGGCATAATCTTTAGGTAAATATCCTGTAACAGGATATGATACAAAATGAATATTTTCTACAAAAGGATCACCTTCTCCATCGCTTGGGGCACCAAGGGTAAAGGTGGTATTGTTGCTTGTTTCCAAACGCCAATCACTAGGGTATTTAATTGAATAGCTTGGTTTAGAGAGTGCTATTACTTGTGCATGTAGTTTTGCAAATACAATAAGCATGCTTAATACTAAAACTATTTTTTTCATTCTGTTATTTTTTAAAAAACACTAATTACATTAATCATTTAATTGCTATACCCAACCCATTATTACTATTGTATAATATCTTACCAAAATCAAAATTAACTCCATTTGCAATATCTTCATTTAATAAAAGTGGGCCATCCATATCTACATAATCCAGCATAGGTGCAAGTTGTGCAATTGCTGCCGTACCAATACTACTTTCGTTCATACAACCAATCATTACTTTTAAGTTTAGCTCTTTTGCTTTTGTTATCATTCGTTTGGCTGGTGTAATACCACTACACTTTGTAAGCTTAATATTTATACCATGAAAATGATTTACACATTTTTCAACATCGCTTTCAACCACACAACTTTCATCTGCCATTAAAGGCAATGTTGATTTTTCATACAAGATTTTCATATCATCCCAAGCATCTTTAGCCAATGGTTGTTCTACAAACTCAACACCTAATGTTTTTAAAATAGGAATTTTTTGTAACGCTTGTTCTAATGACCAGCCAGCATTAGCATCTACTCTAAAAATTGCATTGGTATGTTTTCGTAATTCAGTTATCATTTCTATATCACCCTCTACTCCTACTTTTATTTTGTAAATTGGCCAAGGCAATTCTTTCATTTTAGCTGCCATTTTTTCAATAGTATCAATACCAATTGTATAGTCTGTTAAAGGTGCAGTTTCTGTATTTAAACCCCATAATTGGTGTAATTGTTTGCGTTTTATTTTTCCGTACAAATCCCAACCAGCCATATCTAAAGCACACACTAAAAAATTGTTATTTGGGAAAAGATGATGTAAATAATGCCAATAACGTTCAGGATCGGTAAAGGCAAATTTTTCTACAAATGCTTTTTTTTGTAACAAATCTTCTTCCATTTTTTCAACAGGAATATTATAGTAAGAAATGGCAGGAGCTTCGCCATAACCTACTTCACCAAAATGTTCTAAGGCCACTACAAAAGTAGGTTGATGTGTTTTTGTACCTTTTGAAATAGTAAAGGGATGTTTAAATGGTAGATGATGAATGGTATAACTTACTTTCATGGTACAAATGTAAATTATCTACCTGCTTCAGTAAGCATGTTTCTAAAATTGCTTGTAAACTCTTTTTGCTTTAACAAGTCTTCTAAAAAAATGTGCATACGGTATCTCCAATAATGCTCTGGATTAGCTGGTATGTTAATTCTGTCATCATCTGGGTTTTCTCTACGTAATGTATCGCTTATACTTAAAATATCTTGCAGTTGAAAAATACTCCACATAGCTGGACTTGCTAAATGTTGTTGAATAATTTTATTAACCACCCAACTTTCACAATAAAAAGGTGCTTCACCATGCTCTTGTAATAGTGTATTAAAAAAGCGTTGGGTTTTAGATTTGTCTTCCATCCACCAACTTCTTATAGTACTCATATCATGTGTAGAAGGTGTTACAACGCTTAAATATGGGGCATCAGCAGGGTTAAAAAATTCTGTAGTTGATTTTTTAGGCATGCGTTGAATTTCTAAACTTAACATGCTTAAATTATTCATTACTTGGGGCACACAATGTGGCACCATTCCTAAATCTTCGCCGCATATAAGCATATTGGTAGTGCGTTTTAAAGCAGGCAATTTTTGTAACGCTTCCTTTTTCCAAAACTCATCTTGTTTGTAATAAAAATAATCAATGTACAAACTATCTAATTTGCTTTGGATAGTTTTGTCTAAATGTTTATAAGAACTAGTGTTAGCAATAGAAATTCTAAAATTGAAAAATTCTTTATTACTACCTTCTACTTCAAATAAAATAACATTTGCAATTAAATTAAATAACCCTTTTTTGATACTACTACCATCAATATTATTTTCTTCAAAATATTTTTCAATTTTATGTTGCGTATTAAAGTCATTTTTAAAATGAAATCCATCTAAAAAAGTAGATTTTACATAATTTGCTTCGTTACCAAATTCATCAAACAAAATTTGTTCATTAATATAGGGCTTACAAAATCTGTCATAATCAAAATAAATTCCTTTGGCTTCAAATTCATTTTTATATATCGGTAATACTGGAGAAAATTTACCTAAAATACCTTCTACAGCATCAATAGGAATACTCCAAATTCTAAAAAAACCTAGTATATGGTCTATTCTAAAAGCATCAAAATAATTACCCATTTGCTCAAAACGCTGACGCCACCATGCAAAATTATTTTGCTGCATTTTTTCCCAATTATACGTAGGGAATCCCCAGTTTTGCCCTTTCACAGCAAAATCATCTGGTGGTGCACCAGCCTGTTCATCCATATTGTATAATTCCGAGGCAATCCAAGCATCTACACTATATCTATATATACCAATAGGGATATCGCCTTTTAAAACTATTTGATTTTTGTGTGCATAAGCAGTAGCCACTTTTAATTGCAAATGCAAATGATATTGAATAAAATAATGTACAGCAATATCATCATATTGCTTTTGCGATGGACTTACTAGGCGTTGAATATTGCTTGGGTTATACTTACTATTACTTTTCCACGTATTGAAATTGCTAGTATCATTTTTATCACGTAAATAACAAAATGCAGCATACGGCACCAACCAATGCCTGTTTAATTCAAAAAAATTAAAGTACTCTATATCATCTTTTAACTCATCTTTTTGTAGTAAGTATAATTCTTTAGCTACCGATAATTTAAATTTAATTACTTGCTCATAATCAACCTCTGGCAAATTATTTAATTGCTTTTGCTTTTTAATCAAAGGCTTAATTATGGCTTGATACTTAGTACCTGCAACCTCTTGTAAATTTAAATACAAAGGGTGCAATGCAAAGGCAGAAATAGCAGCATAAGGGTAAGAGTCTTTCCAATTGTGATTGGCAATGGTATCGTTAATGGGCAAAAGCTGAATTAGTTTTAGCCCAGCTTGTTTAGCCCAATTTACCAACAATTTTAAATCGGCAAATTCACCTACGCCAAAACTATTTTTGCTACGCAAACTAAACACAGGTATAGCTATACCTGCTCCTTTCCAACTATTATTATTTATGTATTGATAATTATCGTGTATTACTACAATTGCATTATCATTTACAGGTATTTCAATTTTTCTATTCTGCCCATCTTCAAAACGTACAAATACTTTTTGTTTGGTATTGTAAATGCCATACTTATATTCAATTAGTGTATCATTTGTATCAGCTTTAAATGATATGGTGTGCCATACCCTATTTGATTTTAGTAAAATTGGAGCTTGGGTTTGCCAGTTATTTAAGGCACTTATATTTCCTATTACACAAACTTGTTCATTAGGTTGTAAAAATGGGTTTTTTACTTTTACCTCGTAATTAGCTTTTGTGTGAGTTTTCTCATTTTTTTGTACCTTTTTATTTTTTGCAAAAAAAACTTGTTGAAAAGGTTTGGTATAAAAATTATTTCGGTAGTCGGCAGTATCTTGCCAACTATCAAGTGTTACGATATTTGCTTTTTTGTATTTAACCAAATGCAACACTTTATCTTCTCCAAACTCAACAATTTGTGTGTCTCCATTTTTAAGTATGTATTGATATTGCAATTCATTAATATTTTCAACATTAATGTCACATTTTAATTCCCAAAATTGGCTATTTACATAAGTAAGTGGTACAGCGTTATCAATATTGCCGTTACCAAGCTCTGGCACATTGCCACTTATCAATAAAGATTGGCCGTAAATTGTTGAAAACCTAATATTGAAATGTAGAAGCATTGTTAAGTTTATTAAGTAAGCAAATTTAGCCTTTATAGCCTAATGTAAAAAATACACATTAATAAAATATAATTTATTGGCAAATAGCTAATTGTTTGAAAGTAATTTTTACATTATATTTGCAAAAAAAAATAGCAAAATGGAGACAACAAAAAAGAAAACTGGTTTATATTGGGTATTGTTTTTAGTATCGGTGGTAGCTTTTTTTGGAGTGCTATACTCACCTTTGGGAGCTTATTGCTCAATGATACTACCCTTTAACACTACATTTTTTGCTAAGGCATTAGATTTACTATAATATTTTATTTATTACTATATTTATGAGCACTCTATTTAGGGTGCTTTTTTGTATTTTGCATTAAGCATTTAGGTTTACGATTATGAATAAAAGAATAATTGCAGGTTGTGTAGTATTACTATTGTTAGCAGCTATAGGTACATACATTTATAATGTAAAAAATATAAAAACAATTACCCAGCCTATTTCTTATGGTAGCTCTTCTCTAACTCCTTCTAATACAGCATCGGCAAAAACGGCATTATATGCTAAAGAAAAAAGTTTTGGACAACAAGTAAAGAGTTATATTATTCAAAAAAAGATGAATGCCAAGTATTGCATATTAATTGATATGCGGCAAAAAAGTAATGAAGAAAGACTTTTTTTGTATGACATTATTAAGGACAGTATAATAAAAACAGGATTAGTAGCACATGGTACAGGTAGCGAAAGAAGAGATAAAAATGGAGATCTTGTTTTTAGCAATATAGATGGTAGTTTATGTACATCTTTAGGAAGATATAAAGTTGGTGTACCTTATAAAGGTATGTGGGGCTACTCTTACCGATTACATGGCTTGGATAGTACAAATAGCAATGCCTTTAAAAGAGCTGTTGTAATGCATTCACATGCATGTGTGCCAAATGAAGTTCCAAACAACAACTACCCTATTTGCTTTAGTTATGGCTGCCCAATGCTAAGCCCAGCTACACTTACCTTTTTACGTAAATATTTAGACAAGCCAGAAAAACCTGTTTTACTTTGGATTTATTATTAACAAAATTAAAGTGCAGTAATTTTAGACGTAAGCTTATCCGCTAGTTTTGTATCTAAAAGTTTAAGTTCGTTTTGCATAACTTGTGCATTAGTTTTATCTTTTAATTGAATGTACACCAACGCAGCATAATACCTACACAAAGTAGATTTTGCATCTAAAGCTATTCCACCTTTAAGTGTTTTTAATGCATCACTATATTGGGCTTTCATGTATTGAGCATAGCCCAATTCAGTGTATGCAGCTACCAAGTTATTATCTATCTCCAACGATTTTTTTAAACATACTATAGCATCATCGTACTTTTTCTCTTCGTTATAACACCAACCTAAGCCAAAGTGAGAGCCTGCACTTTTAGGATTATATTCAATAGCTTTTTTGTATTGCTCTTTAGCTTCGACAGTTTTTGAGGGAGAATAATTTCTACGATATACATCTCCTATGCCTTTGTAAGAAGTGCCATTATCATATTTTAGCTCAATTGCTTTTTTATATGCATTTATAGCGTCGTCATTCTTTTTCAATTTATAATAAGCAAAGCCTAGCTCATTATAGGAAGTATATTCAGGTTTTGCTTCAATGCTTTTGTTCATCCAATATATGGCATCTTCATACTTTTCTAACCCATTTGACAAATAGCCAATTTGATACATAGCATTAGTATTTTTAGGGTCAAATTCTACACATTTTTTATAGGCTTCAATTGCTTTATCTTTTTGTTTTAAATCGTTATAGACATCGCCAAGTTGCTTGTGAGCCAATGCGTATTTGGGATTTATCTCAATAGCTTTTGATAACGCTATTTGTGCATCGGAATACAATGCACTTTTTTTATAGGCATAGCCTAACTCTTGAAACGCTTGATGGTTTTTACTATCAATAGCGGTTAAATTTTTTAACACTTTTATAGCATCAGAAAATCTACTAGCATCATTATAACACCACCCTAGCTTGAACATTGCATCTTTATAATCTGGCTTTAATGCTACTGCTTTTTCAAAAGGAGTAATAGCCTCTGTATATTTTTTTTCGGTATATAAGGTTTTCCCTTCTACAAACCACTCTGCGGCGGTTGTTTGAGCAACAATAGTTGTAGTAACTATTAAACTAATAAATAACTGAAGTACTATTTTCATCCTTATATTTTTTATAAAATTATTATTATTTCAATAACTACAAATACCCATGCTAGGGTATTTTATACTTATGCCATATTTAAAATTATCTAATCTATTAATATAGCAACATATAATATTTATACATTTTATTCCTCTTTTAAATTGTATTCATTTACTAAATCTGTTTTAATGGTAGTTAATCGTAACGAATCCCTTTGTTTTAAGTCTATCATTTGGTTTTGAAGTTTTGGAGCAGCATCTTCCAAAATATATTTTACAACTTGAGTTTCAGACAAATTTGGATTATTCTCAATATACAAAACCATGTCATCATAATACTTTAATAAAACAGACTTAATCTCTTTCATTTGGTCTACTGTAATATCAATGGAAGATAAAAGTCGTTGATCAATATTAGATTCATTTTTTATGTTAAGCATGTTGGTAATAGTAGCATCAATTTCGTGGCTTATATTACTTTTTGAACGTTCAATATCATCGTTATGCTTCATATTTGTCATTACATCACTAAATATTTTTCTATTTTGTTGATAAGATTTCCAAGCCCTTACTGTAGCTTCTTTCTTTTTCTTTCTTTCTTCCTTTACTGGATTATTTAAAAAGAAATAAATTAAAGCTGCTGCCAATACTGAACTAATAACACCAATGGTTATGTTTTTTGCTATATGTGCTGTGGTAGATGAATTTTCTCTCATAAGTATTTACTAAGTTAGTATTTTATTAAATATGTAACAACCCAGCCTTATACAAAGTATTTACAGGTTTATTATCCCAAAACAATTCAAAATCGTTAAGCCCTGCCGCTTCGTAGTTTTCTTTTACTTGTTGCAAGGTAAGATGTTTGTTATTATAGATAGATAGATGTAGTAAGATGTTGGCTAACCATAATCCCTCCTTTTCGTTTGTTTTTATGGTGAAGGTTTCTTTTTTTGTTTCAAATGTTAACACACACTCCTGCCATTGATTCCCTTTTTTAGATTTAGTTATAACTTCTATTGTAGGTTTATTCCCCAGCCAAATTACTTTTGTGTTTGAATTGGTTGCATTATAATTTGGATTAGATAATATATTGGCAATATAGTTAGTATCAATTGTAGTTTTAGGTGTTTTAAAATCAAACCACCTATGCAGCGGTGTATCAAAACCAATATTGTGCATATAATTAAATAATGATTTTTTTAACCCTTCACCAAAAGCTTCATGCTCAGTAGCTTCATCAATATGTTCAATATCATTATTTGCAAATGTGCCTATAGCATTTGTTACTTTTTTAACCTTATATTTTTCAGGGTTTAATCCAACGGGGCTGTGAGCCGTCATGGTAAATAAATGCCAAAAAGCAGATTGCAAAATACCTATTTCAAACATTTGCCTAACCATTTCTAAACTATCAATAGTTTCTTGTGGAGTTTGTGTAGGGAAGCCATACATTAAATAAGCATGTACCATTATACCAGCCTCAGTAAAGTGCTTGTTTACTGAGGCTACTTGTTCTACCGTAATACCTTTATCAATTAGTTTTAACAATCTATCGCTAGCCACCTCAAGCCCACCCGACACCGCTATACAGCCTGCGGCTTTTAGCAACAGGCATAAATCTTTAGTAAAGCTTTTTTCAAACCTAATATTTGCCCACCAACTTACTACTAATTTTCGTTTAATAATTTCAATGCTTAAGGCTTTCATTAATGCTGGCGGTGCAGCTTCATCTACAAAATGAAATCCACTACAGCCTGTTTGTGCAATCATTTCTTCCATCCTGTCGCAAAGTGTAGCAGCAGTGTTGGGTTCATAATCTTTTATATAAGGCAAACTAATATCGCAAAAAGTGCATTTACCCCAGTAACAGCCATGTGCCATAGTTAACTTATTCCATCTACCATCACTCCATAAACTATGCATAGGGTTTACTACTTCAATAGCGTTAATATATTTATCTAAATAAAAATCGCTGTAATCTGGTGTGCCTACTTGCCCTTGGCGATAATCTTTACAATTGGCATTATTTACAAAAACAACTTCATTGTTTTGCAATAAAAAAGTACGTTTTAATTCTTGAACAGTACTTTTTTGTTCAATGAATAACAATAAATTTTCTATTGGTGCTTCCCCATCATCTAAAGTAATATAGTCTACAAATTCAAATATTCTTTTTTCTGAAAGGCTTCTTAATTCTGTATTGGCAAAACCACCACCTAAGCACACTTTGGTTGTAGGAAAATTAGTTTTTATAAACTTACCACATTTTAATGCTGCATATAAATTACCAGGAAATGGTACAGATATACAAACTAATTTAGGCTGTACAGCATTAATTTTTTCATTAATTAATTGTAACAAAATTTCGTCAATATAACTATTGCCTTTGTTTAACTCAGTATACAATTCATCAAAGCTATTAGCACTTCTTGCCAATTTTTCGGCATAGCGGCTAAAGCCAAAATGTTCGTCAACACATTCTTTTATTACATCGCTAATATCTTCTAAATAAAGTGTAGCAATATGTTTAGCTCTATCTTGTACACCCATGCTTCCAAATGCCCAGTTTAAATCATCTAATTGAGCAAAACGATTGGCCTCTGGCAAATAATTTCGTTTAGCAATTAAGTTAGCTAACTCAGCATTTTTACCTTGCAAAAAAGAAATGACTTTATCTATAGTATTTATATAATCGTTTTGTAAAGTAAGTAGGCGTTTTATATTAGCACTATATTCTTCATTTGCATTTATAGATGAAAATAAACTTGTTAATCCTTCTTTACAAAATAGTTTAAGGATGACTTCTATGCCTAAATCTGCTTGAAAGGAGCTGATACTTTTTGTATTTAAAAAGCCTTTTAAGTACGCTGTGGCAGGGTATGGCGTATTTAATTGCGTAAATGGAGGGGTAAATAAAAATACACTAGTGTTCAAACAAATAATGATTTTAGTACTGTAAAATTAGGCTATTATATTACTCCATTCTACAAGAATCTTTTAGCATTTGAAAATATAATAATCCTTTTTCTTTAGCAAATTTTAAATTATTGGATGGTATCTCTTCTGGATTTTTATAGTTTAATAAAGCTTTATCAATACTACTTTCTCGTAATAAATGTAGCATGGGGTAAATAGAACGATTGGTATAGTTAGCAGCATCATCATTTGTACTACCAGCAAATAAATACAAGGGATGAAAACTGGCTATTTGATAAATACCTTCGTACCCTTTGCTTTGCAAAAAATACTCAGCCTCGTTTACCAAATCTAAATAATCATCAAAAATTTTAAAGGTATTTGGAAAAATTAAAAAACTAGTTTCAATACTTTCATCTTCATCTAATCGCATTAATTCATTATGCAAAGCGTTTGTACAAACTGTAGTTACAGAACTGTATTCAACTTGATAATGTACTTTACCATACATCATTGCCTTTGAAGCAAAAGGACAAAAATTATTACCAATTACTACTTTGTTTATCCATTTTTTTGTCTCTTCAATCACCTGCTTTGTTTGCTGCATTTTACCTTTTTACAATATAAAATTACCTGTAAATAATTATACCAACTAAATTAGTTTTCTTTGCAGCAATATGTCTTTATTTATTTGTTCGTTAAATAGTGGAAGTAATGGCAATTGTTATTATGTAGGTAATGATACAGAGGCTGTTTTGGTAGATGTGGGTATTAGTTGCAGAGAGGTAGAAAAAAGAATGGCAAAAGTGGGTTTATTTATAAAAAAAGTGAAAGCCATTTTTATATCGCATGAGCATGGCGATCATATTAAAGGAGTAACTACATTAGCCAATAAATATAACTTACCTGTTTATATAACAACCGCTACCGCACAGTATGGTCCAAGATTAATATCACATTTGGCAAAGCCATTTGCAGCTGAAGAAACAATTGATATAGGCGGTTTATCAATAATACCGTTTAAAAAATATCATGATGGTATAGACCCACACAGCTTTATTATAAAACATAATGATACCACTGTGGGTGTATTTACAGATATTGGCAAAGTATGCCAAAAAACTATTGAGTACTTTGCCCAATGCCATGCTGTTTTTTTAGAAACTAATTATGACGAAGAAATGCTTGAAAACGGCCGCTACCCTACTCATTTAAAAAACAGAATACGTGGTGGTGAAGGGCATTTATCAAACAGAGAAGCCTTGGAATTAGTGAAAAAATATAATGCTGAAAAATTATCGCATTTGTTGCTTTCGCATTTATCTAAAGAGAATAATGATGAAGAATTAGTTAAAAATTTATTTACCAACGAAACTGAAAATATAAAAATAACTGTTGCCTCAAGATATGAGGCAACAGCAGTTTATTCAATTGGAGAAAAAATCATAGCCAATACAAAACAACAATTAGCGTTGTTTTAATAAATTACAACTTAGTAAAATGCTTTCCCTTATATTAGGTTCAATAATAATTTTTACAGAATCATTATTTATATGTGAAAAGAATATCAACTAAATACTAATTTATTTTATTCTTGGGTCAACAACCTTGTACAACAAATCTGCCAGCATATTGATAACAATAAAAATAAAGGCTGAGAAAAGAACGGCACCCATAACCACTGGGTAATCTAATTTTTCTAAAGCATCTACAGTTATTTTACCAATACCTTTCCAGCCAAAAATATATTCAATAAAAAAAGCCCCAGCAAGTAACTCGGCAAACCAACCTGTAATAGCCGTTATTACAGGGTTTAAGGCATTGCGTAAGCCATGTTTAAAAATAACCTGTTGTTTAGAAAGTCCTTTTGCATAGGCTGTTCTAATATAATCCTGGTTAGTAAATTCCAGCTTGCAACACGAAGTAGTTGTTGTATTAATGGTTATTGATGAATTCCTTAAGTAAAATCAGGGCATATTAAGTCTTGTGTT
>JAGNRZ010000165.1 GCA_017988335.1 Ferruginibacter sp. | reverse complement strand
AAGCTAGACTAGAGTGGGATAGTAACTTGCCAATAGCGGAATATACTGATTTTATCGGTAGTATTGAAGACTTTTTGAATCTTGCTGGTACTGTTCATGGAATAGATGGGACTGATGCATTAGGTAGTACACTAAAGAGTACAGATAAAACTAAAACCGCTTTAGTAAAGACAATTCAGACAGCAATACAAATATTTGAAACTGCCGCAGTAATTGTTGATGCTAATAGTGTTAAAGAAACCGTAAGTGACGCTATAGAGGGGAAAGATAACAATACAATAAACAGTTATGATGGTAACTCTAAACCCAAGCCTGTAGAACAAACTGTACAAGCTCCATCAAAAGATGTTAAAAGAGATCCTAATACTAAAAAAGTAATTGGATATACAATAAGTAGTAGAGATTCAATACCTTCTCATAATAATAAAACACCTGATACAATTAGAACTACTAAATACAAAAAACCTAACTAACTTGAATAGAAAAATTTATATCCCACTTATTTTACTTTTTATTTTTATTTTGACGCTTTTTAAGTACAAAAAAAATAGTTCAAATGATACTATTAGCCTTTGGTTGGTTGAAAATGAAAATAAGCTTAATGCTGAATTGAATGGTAGAATAATGAAAGACTTTAATTACAATAATGAAAGTAAGTTAATGATTGATAGAACTATATTATTTACAGAATATGACACAACGATAATTGGTAATTTTGTTAGACTTGTAAAAAAAGTAAATGGTTGTTTTGAGGTTACTTATACATACTCTAACGATTTATTACATCAAAAAAAAATTATTACTATTACCAAAGATACTGCTAACAATTGCTTGACATTAAGAAATGAAGAATTTTTGAAAATAGATTCTACAGTGCATTTCAAAATAAAGATAGATACAGTAAATAGTTTATAAAGAAGTACGGCGAACACCAACGGCGGCGAACACCAACGGCGGCGAAAAAAAATTATCGCTGTGGCGAAGGGCATCTATCTTTGCTTTCACGCCAGGTTGGAAAAATATTGAATGATTTAATTTCCCATTTTACTTTTAACTTACGTAATGGGCTTCGAAATTTTATCTTATTACTTAAAATTTCTTTAGCATATAAATTTATTATTCTGTTATACTCACTTATATCGACTATTTTTTTGTTTCGCTTTATTAATTTAATATCGCTTATTAATAGGTTATCTCCAATTTTTGTTTTTTTGTAATACAATTGTTCTAGATAAAATAAAAAACTCAACTTTACATTATAAGGATCGAAATATATATCTGAAAGGCGAAAATTCCAAGATGCAGGTTGTGCAAAAACTTTAGCTTTACATACAAACAAAGAATCAAATAAGTACATAAGGGGATAAACACAAGATTGCGTTCTATCATCCAAATTGCGAAAGCAATTAAATAATTCTTCATCAAATTTGGGTGCCTTTTTTAAAATCAAAATTGAATCGAAGAAGGACAAAATCCTTTTATCCTTTAATTGAAAACTCTGATCGATACTATCAAGAGACCAATTATGAACATGGCGACATAACTGACCTCTTATTGATTTAGCATAGACGTATTCATTTTTAAGGGAATCATTTTTTTGTGCATATCCAATTGAAAATGATAAGACACAAAAAATAGATATATTTATCTTTAAATAAAAACATTTAATTTTCATAATTATTTTTTTACTTTCCGGCAGCTTTTGCTTATTCTTTTGCTTTCTTTTTTTCGGCTTTATCTGCAGCTTTCGCCTCCTTCCTTAAATCTTTAGCATATCCTTTAGGGTCTATTCTTTGTTTAACATTTCTAATTGCTTGCTTTGCCGTTTCTTCGGTTACTAATCCGTTTTTAGACTCAACTTTACCATCTTGATTTCCTTTAAATCTTACATAACCCAAAAGCTCTCCCCACATTTTTTCCATTTCTTCAATGGTCGCTTTCTTATTCAAAGGAGCTCTGTCATCTTTTGTAGTAAATGTGCCATCACCATTACTAGTTGCCGAATGATTAATTCCTTCTTCTACAGCACTAAAGGGATCCCCTATTCTTGGTTCTTTTTTAGGCGATCCGAAAAGAGCTACATCACCAGCTTTAACATCATCAGAGTTTACATCATCATACTCGTACTTATTTCTAAAAATATTCCCTGGATTCTTTTTAACTAATTCATTTACTTTAGGATCTTTACTACCTCCCGGTATATATATATTTTGGTCCTTAAAACAAGTATTTCCGTGACAATCATAAACGTAAGCTTCATCTTTCGGAATATTCATAACATCTGCAGCATTATATTGAAAGGTTTGACTTACCTTTTCTGCCTTAATACGGCCAGTGTATACTGTAGCCATAACTTCTTTCCCATCATTTGTAAAATAAGTTCTGGTTTCAAATAAATAATAGTAACCGTTTACGCTTTTGTTATCAATAAATGTACCACCTTGAGTTGTATATATTGGGTTACCATCTTTATCCGTAATCCAATTTCCGCCTTCATCTTTCAAAATAATTGGATTATTTAATGAATAGCTATAAGGGCTATTACTTGAGTAAGCTTTAGCAAATCTATCTACGCTCATCCACCTACCCAATCTTCCATCATAAATCCTTGCTCCAAAATCCAAGCTACCTTCACTAATATCCTTATCATTCTCCTTTCCATTAAACCCATACCTATAGCTGCTATTAACGGTGTATTTACGGTTAGGCATATTCATCCCAAAGGGATAGTAACACTTTTCCACCTAACCCAATACCACACTTACAATCAAAGAACTTTTAATGCTGTAATTTATACCATTTTTACCAAAAAATGGCATAAATTAGTGTTATTAATTCACAAAATAAAGGTAGCTATTTTACCCTATGCCAGTTGTTAAAAAATCAAAAGAGCTTTTAGTAGTAGAGTTATACCAAAAATTTATTACCAATAGCACAAATGGTAAGCGTACCCAACCCAATGGTAAAAAATTAAGTAGTGGTACTATTGCCAATTACGAGTTTACTTACAAACATTTGCAAAATTTTTGTATAGCCAAAAAACAAACCCTAAGGGTAAAGCCCATTAAATACCTTACCAAAAGAGAGCTTGCTACCGAAAGCAACTATTGGAAAAAGTTTTATAAAAAATTTACCGATTACCTCTATATAGATTGCAACTGTTTTGACAACTACGTAGGCCTATGCATAAAAAACCTACGTGTATTTTTTAACTATTGCAATAAAGAACTATTACTGGGTATTGGCGATTTTCATAAACAGTTTTATGTACGTAAAGAAGAAATACCCATAATAACCCTACTACCAGAGGAGCTTAACTTTTTTATTTACGATACTGCATTTGAAAGCAAGCTTACCCCACGTATGCAGCAGGTAAAAGATATGTTTGTATTTGGCTGCACCGTAGCCCTTAGGGTAAGCGATTTGTTATTGTTAAACAAAACCAATTTGCGTATTGTAAATAATCAGCATTATTTAATGGTACGGTCAAAAAAAGTGGGGGCAGTTACCTCTATACTATTGCCAGATTATGCGGTACAAATTTTAAATAAATACAAACTAAAAAAAGGCAAGCTGTTGCCACATTTTAATAAAACCAACCTTAACATTTATATAAAGCAACTAGTAGAGTTAGCAGGCTTTACCCAACTCATAAAAAAAGCTAGAGATAAACGAGGCAGCAGCAAAGAAATTTTAAAAACCGATGAGGCTAAAAAAGCCAGCTACCGCTTTTGCGATTTAGTAAGCACCCATACCATGAGGCGTACTGCCATTACCACCATGCTTTGCCTTGGCGTACCAGAGCAAGTAGTACGTAAAATAAGCGGCCACAGCCCCATGAGTAAAGAGTTTTTTAGGTATGTTTCCTTGGCACAAACTTATCAAGATAATGAAGTAAGTAAAATGTTTGAGAAGTTAAAAAGCAAGTCGTTATCTACTACAAAAAATGAATGATGACCGCCGTTGATGGTATAATTGAAGGCATAAAAAAACACCATCCTATTGGTTAAAACTTAAAATTTATATTTGTAACCGAAAAATTAAATAATGGCAAAGAAAGAATTACAAGCATTAGTAGCCGAACAAAAAATACTGAATAAAATCTATGCAATAAGAGGTGAAAAAGTGATGCTAGATAAAGACCTTGCAGAGATGTACAGCGTAGAAACAAAACAATTAAAAAGGCAAGTAAAGCGTAATATAGATAGGTTCCCTAAAGATTTTATGTTTGAACTTACAGCTAAAGAATTTGAAAACTTGAGGAGCCAAATTGGCACCTCAAGTTGGGGAGGAACAAGGTATATGCCAATGGCTTTTACAGAGCAAGGCGTAGCCATGTTATCCAGTATTTTAAATAGCAAAACGGCAATAGAAGTAAACATTAGAATTATAAGAGTGTTTACAAAAATGAGAGAGTTTGCACTTACACATAAAGAAATATTAATGCAGCTTGCGAAGTTAGAAAAAGAAGTAAAAGGCAATAGCAAAGACATTGAAAATATTTTTATGGTGCTGAAAGAATTATTAGAAAAAGAGAGTAAGCCACAGCCAAGAAACAAGATAGGTTTTAAGCATTATGATTAACAATTTAGTCCTTGCCGCTGCAGTTACGCCAACTCAACCTTACTTAAGCTACTAAACCTGTAAAAGCAAATATCCATTACAAAAATTAACAACTAAAATAGAAGCAAAGCCAGTTAAATATTTTATATTTACGTAACACAAAAAGTAACTATGAATAAAATTCTATCCGCATTAATTGTACTCATAATTGGTTGTAAAATTTCTTTTTCGCAAGTAGTGGTAACCAATCCTACCAATACCACACCCAATTTAGCAGCTACTTATACATCCCTAGCCAATGCAATAACAGATTTAAATAGTATTACAGCAATTAGCGGCCCTGTTACAATTACATTACAAGCTAGTAATGCACAAACAGCACCAATAGGTGGTTATGCTATACAATTTACAGCTACTACTACGGCTACAAATACAATAACCATACAAGGTAGCAACAATACTATTACTGCATTTACCCCACAAGCGGCAGGTAGTTTAAATGATGCCGTATTTAAAATTATAGGGGCAGATTATGTAACAATAGCAGACTTTATTATACAAGAAAATGCGGCTAACACAAATAATGTTGCGGCTACAAATAATATGACAGAGTTTGGTATTGCCCTACTTAGGTCAAGTGCAACAAATGGTGCAAAACATAATATTATTACCAACAATGTCATTTCTTTAAATAGAAGCTATAGAAATACATTTGGCATATACAGTAATGTAAGGCATTCTGCTACAGATGTTACTACAGCCTCAGAAATTATAAATAGTAGCGGCAGTAATAGCGGTAATAAAATATTTGCTAATGTTATTACTAATGTTGATTTTGGAGTGGTGTTGGTAGGTGCAGCTACAACAGCATTTATGGATGAAGAAAATAAAATTGGAGAATCAAATGATACTAGTGGCAATACAATTACCAATTGGGGAGGCAACAGCAATACTTTATCAAGCTATGTAGATGTAACAACCGATAGTTATGCTATTTTTTCTAATCATCAAGTACGTGATGAAATTTTTTACAATACAATTACAAGTGCTGCCGTAAATGGGTCATCATTTAATGTAGGTGGTATTTTAAAAGACTATACTTCTGGTCAGCCTTGTAAAAGTCACATAATTCGGTAACAAAATCAAAATTATTAAATTGATTTTGTTATGGCAATAAATGTAAAAGATATGACTGTGGAACGGAAGTATTTAGATACTTATCGTTTTATGAT
>JAGNRZ010000164.1 GCA_017988335.1 Ferruginibacter sp. | reverse complement strand
GCTATAACCGTATGTATTTAATGCCAAGCCGCCAACACCGGGAGTATTGGATCTGCAGCTTCCATTAGTTTTTTCACCTCCTTGACCTCCACTTCCAAAATTACTTCCGCCACCGCCGCCAGCATTATGATTATTACCACCACCGCCACCGCTAGCTTGTTTACCTCGGCTACCATCTTTTAAATTTATATAATCGGCAATACCTTCCCCTTTTTTTCCACCTTGTTGTGTTGCATTTTCATCAGCATTAGAAAAATACTGTGTAACTCCTGTGGTAGAAAAACAGGTAATTAAAAACTTAATATCATTGCCCCCTGCAAAGCCATAACCACTTGCAGTAATAGGCTTATTAATGGTTAATGTACCAGTAAGATCTAAGGCAATTACACCACCTGTACCAGTAGTTCTATCCCATGGTTGTGCTTTTAAAGTATCTGTAACCGTAGCATTTGTTAGTTTAGGCATAATTACAATCTGTACATACCCTGACGGATTATAAGTTTTACCAAGCTTTCTTTCCAATACCATAGTATCAGATAAAAAACCACACACTTTATTTATTTCATAATTACCTGCATCATTTATAGCAGATATATTACCAAAGTTGCTTGAGTTTGTTTCATCAATCGTAGCCCCTTTCATTTGTATTACCATTACTTTATTGCCCACATACTGCCCAAAGCCAGATACATTTGAAAGTTTTAACAACCCTTTTTCGGTATCTATAGCCAATACCTTACTATATACATTTACAACACCCGAAATATTTTGAGAAAAGGAAATTATACTAAGAAAAAACAAGCCGATAGTGGTAAAAAAAAGTTTCATATCTATAAAATATTAATGTAAAATACTACATTTTATAGATGATTTGTAGTAGAAAATAGTTGTATCTGTAGTAAAAGCTCTAATTAATTAAATATTCACCAGCTTCATTTATCAAAATTATAGGTAGATTTTTTTTTGCTTCAAAGTAATTAAACACTTCTTTTAAATTATTTGAAAACTTTTCAATCGCAGGGTTATTTTTAATGGTCTCTTGCAAATATTCTTCTCCTTTTTTTTGATTGTAGCGAATAGGATAAATATGCACAGGTATAAATTCTTGCCCAGCATCTTTTACATAACTACCCATTACATATAACTCCTCAATGGGTAAGTCGGTAATGGCTAAACACCCCGTACTCACACAATTTCCATGAATGTAAATAGCACTGCCTGGTTTTTCTGCATCGCTTAAAATTTTATCTGATGCATTTGGATAATTTAATCCCAATGATAAATGATAATTACTATTGGGATTAAATTCATTAATATGATAAAACCCTTCTGGCACCTGAAAATCGCCTTCAAAACGCTTAGGACCCAGTGTGCCACTTTGCATACACACTTTATACGTTTTAAATAATTTGTATTGTTCTTTTTTATCTCCTTTTACCCACACCTCTAATTGTCTATCATACTTAAATGACCTTACATACATATACCTGGGAGGCCAGCTTAATTTCTTTGCATCAAATTGCTTTTGCAAACTATCTTCAAAATGAGAAAATGCAACAGATGGTTTACTAAAACTTTTTTGTGTTTCAATAAATAATCCTTGTGCTAATAAAGTATTGCACATGCACACAAATAACACAATCGATATAAGGTTTTTCATTACTCCCAAAAAGTTAATACATCAAAAATAACGTTTTAGAATAAAACAATTTGTTAAGGCCTATAAATTTCCTCTAGCATCTTGCTCTCTTTCCAAAGCCTCAAACAGGGCTTTAAAATTACCTTTACCAAAGCTTTTTGCACCTTTACGTTGAATAATTTCAAAAAACAAGGTAGGTCTATCTTCTAAAGGTTTGCTAAAAATTTGTAATAAATAGCCTTCATCATCTCTATCAATTAAAATGCCTAACTTTTGTAATGGAGCTAAATCTTCATCAATTTTTCCTACTCTTTCTAAAACGGTTTCGTAATAACTTGATGGAATATTTAAAAATTCAATTCCTCTTTTTTGCAACTCTGTTACTGTACTTACAATATCATTAGTTGCAATTGCCACATGCTGCACACCTTCACCATTATAAAAATCTAAGTATTCTTCAACTTGGCTTTTCTTTTTTCCTTCCGCTGGTTCATTAATAGGAAATTTTACATAGCCATTTCCATTACTCATTACCTTGCTCATTAAGGCACTATATTCAGTACTAATATCATTATCGTCAAAACTTAAAATATTTTTAAAGCCCATTACATCTTCATAAAACTTTACCCATGGGTTCATT
This sequence comes from Ferruginibacter sp., assembly GCA_017988335.1. GTDB lineage: Bacteria > Bacteroidota > Bacteroidia > Chitinophagales > Chitinophagaceae > Ferruginibacter. Next base: position 3,651 of record JAGNRZ010000164.1, on the reverse strand, counting down.
TGGTTCCAACCAACATTTCCTACGCAATGATCAACATATAGTAAACCTGTATCTGTAGGGTTGTAAGCACTCTCCCACTTTTTAAACCCGGGCATAAATGTGCCGTTATAATTTTTTCTTTCTATAAATAGATGAACAGTATCTCCATAAGTGTGTATTCCACTCATTATCACTTCTCCATCATTATCTTTTAAAGTAGTAGGTTGCAAGTAAGATTTTCCTCCACGTTTTGTAGTTTGTTCCCATGCATCTGTAGCATCTTCTACTTTTAATGCTAAAACTTTTACCCCATCGCCATGCTTATAAATATGATCAGCAATTTCGTTGTCGCATTTCAAAGGAGTAGTTAAAACAAAAGTTAATTTGTTTTGACGAATTACATAGCTCACTTTATCTTTCATACCTGTTTCTGGGCCAGCATACGCAAGGCTTTGAAAGCCAAAAGCAGTTTTATAAAAATGTGCAGCTTGCTTAGCATTGCCTACATAAAATTCTACATAATCTGTTCCTTGCAAAGGAAGAAAATCGGTTGTTGTATTCTCAACTGTATTTGTTGCAACTAATGTTGACATAATGTTTTGTTTTTTTTAAAATTGAAAAATTGGAGACACGGATGAGGCGGACTTTTGCAGATAAAGACGGATAAAATCTGTTTTCATCCGTTCATATCTGTGTTATCCGTGTTTCTAACTCCCCATTGCCAAAACCTCCATTAGCAAATTGTAATGGCAGCGTTCGTCGGCAAATAATTTATGTGGATAATCTGGTGTCATTTGTGTTTTGTAAAGATACTATTTCTATTCCAATGGTTTTATATTTGCCACATGAAAAAAATTGGCATTTTAGGTGGAGGGCAATTAGGTAGAATGTTATTACAAGCAGCTATCAATTACCCTGTTGAAACCTATGTAATGGAAAATGATGAACATTGCCCTGCTGCTCATTTGTGCCATAATTTTACTAAAGGTGATATTAAGAATTTTGACGACATTTACAATTTTGGAAAGAATTTAGATGCTCTTACTATTGAAATTGAAAGTGTAAATGTAGAGGCTTTAGAAAAATTAGAAAGTGAAGGCGTAAAAATTTACCCAAAAACATCTGCCTTAAAAACCATAAAAAACAAAGTGGTACAAAAACAATTTTATGCCACAAACGAAATTCCTACTAGTGAATTTGTAATCACTCAAAATATACAAGACGTAAGAAATAACAGTGCTTTTTTACCAGCTGCACATAAAATTGGCGAAGGCGGTTACGATGGTAAAGGAGTACAACTTTTAAAAACAACAGATGATATTGCTAAAGCCTTTGATGCTCCTGCGGTTTTAGAAAAATTGGTGACAATAAAAAAAGAAATTGCAGTAATTGTTGCTGTAAACAATGCTGGTGAAAATGCTTTGTATCCTTGTGTAGATATGGTTTTCGACCAACGCTTAAATTTATTAGACTATCAAATAAGCCCAGCCGATTTACCAGAAAGAGTGTTGTGGAAAGTAGAAGCTATTGCATTAAAGGTGGTTAAAGAATTAAAAAGCCCCGGCATTTTTGCAGTTGAATTATTTGTTGACATAAATGATAATGTATTGGTAAACGAAACAGCTCCAAGGGTGCACAACAGTGGGCATCATACTATTGAGGCTAACTACTCATCGCAATTTGATATGCTTTGGCGTATAATGCTTAATTATCCGTTAGGCAATACCGAACATATTTTACCTGCGGCAATTGTAAATTTAATTGGTGAGGAAAACCATAGTGGCAATGCTGTTTACGAAGGCTTAAGCGATATTTTAAAAATTGATAACGTATTTGTACATATTTACGGAAAGGCACAAACCAAACCCGGCAGAAAAATGGGGCATGTAACCATTTTAAGTAAAGAAAAGCAAGAACTCATTCATCAAGCTAATAGAATAAAACATGGTTTAAAAGTAATAACCCACTCATAATATTTTTGTAGATGTATGCTGTATTTGAAGTATTTTTAACGCTCAAATACTGACTGTAATGAGGATTTTTAAAAACCTAGTTTATTGTAGCCTACTAATTTTTCTTAGTTGTAAAAATAATGATAAAAAAGCGCCTCCACCTGCGGCAAACAAACAACCTTCTATTACTAAAGCCGAAGGTTATGTAGTTACTCCACAACTTTTATCGCAAAATATTGAAGTACCCGGTAGCATTGCTGCTTTTGAAGAAGTTGAACTGCACCCAGAAGTTTCTGGAAGAGTTACTGGTGTTTATTTTAAAGAAGGTAATACTGTAAGCCAAGGGGCTGTGTTGCTAAAAATTTTTGATGGCGACTTACAAGCACAGTTAAAAAAATTACAAGTTCAATTAAGCACTGCTAATAAAACGGTAGAACGTTATGGTGCTTTACTAAAAATAGGTGGTGTTAGTCAGCAAGAGTACGACTTGCATGTGCTTACTGCAAATACCATAAAAGCAGATATGAATATTGTACGTACTAATATTGGTCGTACAACTTTAAGAGCTCCTTTCAGCGGCAAAATTGGCATTACTACAATTACAACTGGGGCATATATTTCACCGCAATCACCTATTGCTACATTACGAAAAGTTAGTCAGTTAAAACTAGATTTTACAGTGCCTGAAATGTATGGTGCAAAAATGAAAAAAGGGGGTTTGGTAAATTTTATGGTAGAAGGTACAGATAAAAAATATCCAGCTATTATATCTGCCACAGAAAATATTATTACAGAAGAAAATAGAAGCCTAAGAATAATGGCAAACATTGTAAAGCCCGATGCAGCTTTAATAGCAGGTGCATTTGCAAAAGTAAATGTACCCCTTGGCGAAGATAACACTGCATTAATGATACCTACACAAGCTGTAATACCCGAAGCTAGAAATAAAAAAGTAATTTTAGTAAGAGATGGTGTTGCTGCTTTTGAAGTAGTAACACTGGGTTCAAGAGATTCTTCAAAAGTAGAAGTAACAACTGGGCTTAAAGCTGGCGATACTATTTTAACCAGCGGTTTATTATCTACCAAACCGGGTAGCAAAGTGCAAATAACCAAAGTAGTTAACAATTAATTTTTATAACCTTGAATATTTCTGAATTAAGTTTACGCCGACCAGTTTTAGCCATAGTGCTAAACTTAATTATTATTTTATTTGGCTTAATAGGTTATAAATTTTTAGGGGTAAGAGATTATCCTGCCATTGACCCACCCAACATTAATGTAAGAGCTAACTACTCTGGTGCAAATGCCGATATTATTGAATCGCAAATTACAGAGCCGCTAGAAAAAGCCATTAATGGAATTGCTGGTATTAAAAACATAACATCAACCAGTAGCCAAGGTAGTAGCAATATAAATGTAGAGTTTGATTTAGGGGTTGATTTAGAAGCCGCTGCAAATGATGTAAGAGATAAAGTATCGCAAGCTACCCGTTCATTACCTGCCGATTTAGATGCACCACCTGTAGTATCTAAAGCAGATGCAAGTAGCGACCCCATTGTATTTATGCTTATTCAAAGCACAAAAAAAAATCAATTAGAGCTTACCGAGTTTGTTCAAAATAATATTGTAGAACGCATACAAACTATACCCGGCGTAAGTGGTGTAAATATTTGGGGAGAAAAAAAATATGCTATGCGTATTTGGCTTAATCCAGATAAGC